>CAYLYV010000038.1:0-32539 GCA_964387655.1 uncultured Cypionkella sp.
CGCATGCACAACGGACGAGAAGCTCATCGAGCCGGTCGAGATGATGATGCCGTTGATGATCAGGCCCAGCGACACCTCATAGGAAATCATCTGCGCCGCAGAGCGCAACGACCCCAGGAACGGGTATTTCGAGTTCGACGCCCAACCGCCCATGATCACACCGTAAACCTCCAAAGAGGAGGCCGCGAACACGAACAGGATCGCCACATTGATATCCGCCAGCACCCAGCCGCTATCAAACGGGATCACCGCCCAGGCTAGGATCGCCAGCACGAAACTCAGGATCGGCGCGAGGAAAAACACCGCGCGGTCGGCGCCAGCAGGCACCACGATTTCCTTCACCACATATTTCAGCGCATCGGCCACCGATTGCAGCAGGCCAAACGGCCCCACCACGTTCGGCCCCTTGCGCATTTGCACCGCCGCCCAGATTTTGCGGTCGCCGTAGACAAGGAACAGCAAGCTCAGCATCACAAAAGCAACGATGGCAAGGCTTTGCAGCGCGATCAACAGCGCGATCCCCAGCCCGGTTTGCAGAAAGTCAGCCATGATCCCTCACGTTCCCTTAGCCCTTATTTCGGCCCTAAACCGTCGGTATTCCCTGCGCACCACAATCGCGCACGGTCACTTCGGCATCTATCGTTTTCACACCGCGCGGCAGCGACGCCGAGATGGTGTAAACTGCATCCCCCCGCCAAACGCCAGCCTTTATCGCCACGTTCGTGCGCACATGCCGCGCAAATCCAAAACCCCGGATCAGCGCATATTGCGCAGCCGCACAGGCCGCATAAGCCACCACATCCTTGTCATCCCGCGCACCGGTCATCGCCACGCGGAAATTCACCAAATCGCCGTCCAGCAGGATCGTCTCGATCCCGTTATAGACCGGATGAAACGCCACATCGGTTTTCGGCGTCTCACCCGCGCAAGCGAACAGCCCGCCAAAGGCGGCCAGTCCGATCACAAAGGGGGCGAGAAGCCGCATGTCTTACTCCGCCGCCAGCGCGGTTTTCGCCCGCTCGGCTTCCATCGCCGCAAGCTCCCCCATGACCTTCGAGGCCCGCGCAATCGGGTTGGTCAGATAGAAGCCCTTGAAGGCATTGCGGAAGGTTGCGCGTCCCATATCGCGCAGGGCCAGCGGTTGCCAGTCATTGGCAGGCACATGATCGACCATCCCCAGATGCGGATGCGCCGCCACCAGCGCGCGGCGCAACGCCGCCAAGCTGTCCCACGGCAGGGTCTTGCCCACTTCCGCCGAAAACGCCCGCAAGATCGCCCAGCCCTCTTTCGCCTCACCCGGCGCAAAGCCCGCACGCTGCGCCAGTTGCGGACGACCTTCGGTGTTGACGAACAGACCACTTTCTTCGGTATAAGCCGCCGCCGGGAAGATGATATCGGCGCGGTTCGCACCGCGGTCCCCATGGCTGCCCTGATAGATCACAAACGGACCCGCGGCGATCTCAACCTCATCCGCGCCGAGGTTATAGATCACCTCTGCCCCATCGGTCGCCGCAGCCAATCCGCCCTCGGTCACAGCGCCAACGTCCATCGCCCCCACGCGCCCCGCCGCCGTGTGCAGCACCAACAATTTGCCGCCCGCGCCCTGCGCATAGGCCATCGCATGCGCCAGAACCGCCTCACCATCGGCCTCGTTCAAAGCGCCCTGCCCGACGATCACAATGGTATTCGGCTTCTCGGTTACTTTGCCAACCAGATCAGCCAGCGCTGCGCGATCGGTGCCCATATGCTTGTATTCATAGGTCAGATCGACCGCTTCCCCGATCAGCCCGACATTCGCGCCCGCCGACCAGGCCTTGCGGATCCGCGCGTTCAACACCGGGCTTTCCACCCGAGGATTGGTGCCGATCAGCAGAATGGTCTTGGCAGTATCAATATCTTCAATCGCCGCCGTGCCGACATACCCCGAGCGATTGCCCATCGGCAACCGCGCGCCATCAGTGCGCGATTCAACCTTGCCGCCCAAGCTTTCCACCAAGGCCTTCAGGGAATAGGCAACCTCAACCGAGGCGAGATCACCGACCAGACCAGCCACCTTCTTGCCCTTCACCGCAGCTGCAGCCAAAGCCAAAGCCTCACCCCAGCCGGCTTTGCGCAGACGGCCATTCTCCCGCACATAAGGCGTGTCCAGCCGCTGACGACGCAAGCCATCCCAGATGAAACGGGTCTTGTCGGAAATCCATTCCTCGTTCACGCCATCATGGTTGCGCGGCAAAATCCGCATCACTTCGCGGCCTTTGGTATCAATCCGGATGTTGCTGCCCAAAGCATCCATCACGTCGATGCTTTCGGTCTTGGTCAACTCCCACGGGCGGGCGGTAAACGCGTAAGGCTTGGAGGTCAAAGCCCCCACCGGGCAAAGATCAATGATATTGCCTTGCAGGTTGGAATCCAACGTGGCGTTCAGATAAGACGTAATCTCGGCATCTTCCCCGCGCCCGGTCTGGCCCATCTGCAAAATACCCGCGACTTCCGAGGTAAACCGCACGCAACGGGTGCAGGAAATGCACCGCGTCATCTTGGTTTCCACCAGCGGCCCGAGGTTCAAATCCTCAGACGCCCGCTTCGGCTCGCGGTAGCGCGAGAAATCGACGCCAAACGCCATCGCCTGATCTTGCAGATCACACTCCCCCCCCTGATCGCAGATCGGGCAATCGAGCGGATGATTGATCAGCAGAAACTCCATTACGCCCTCGCGGGCTTTCTTCACCATAGGCGAGGTGGTTTTCACCACAGGCGCTTCGCCATTCGGGCCGGGGCGCAGATCGCGCACCTGCATCGCACAAGACGCCGCAGGTTTCGGCGGACCACCCACGACCTCCACCAGACACATCCGGCAGTTGCCCGCAATCGTCAGCCGCTCGTGATAGCAGAACCGCGGAATCGCCACCCCGGCAACTTCCGCCGCCTGAATGATCGTCATCGCGCCATCGACTTCAACTTCGATCCCGTCGATGCTGATTTTCTTGAGGTTCGACATCCGCTTACTCCGCCGCCATTGGGGCGCAGGAATGGGTTTTCCACGCCTGCGCTTCTTTCAGATAAGACCAGCCAAAGGCATGATCCGTATTGCCGTTATCCTGTAAATGCCGCCAGCGTGCCATGCCTTCAGCAAATGTCGGGCGCTCACCCTCAGTCACCCACCAAAGCACGAGATTGCCGTTGCCCACCGCCTCGTACCATTCGGCTTTTCGCGCGTAGAATTGACGGTGGACTGTTTTCCACACGAACTGCTCCAACGCCTCGGCGCTTTTCCAGATGGAAAGGGTTGCGGCCAAATCTTCATGCGCCAACCGCTCGCGATCTTTTGGGGCGAGATCGGAAGGCACTGCCCCATCAGTCCCAAGGTCGTCATCGGTTGCGCGCCATACAAACCCGTCTGCCCTATCGGCAACACCGTTGACCAAATCCAGCCCATCAACAAAGGCAGCGCTGCGGGGATCATCCCACCCGTAGCGCAAAGTCCCAAAGTTGTATTCGGCCAGATACACCGTCTTACTCCGCCGCCATTGGGGCGCAGGACCGGATTCTCATCCCCTGCGCTGCTTTCAAATAAGACCATCCAAACGCCCGGTCCGTATCGCCGTTTGCCTGCAAATCTGCAAGCCGAACGAGAGCTTCATCAAGCGAGGGTTTATGCCCAACCGGCACCCACCACATCACGAAATGCATCTTGCCCAAAACTTCAAACCACTCGGCCCGGCGTTCGTAGAACAGCCGGTGCACGGTGCCGAATACGAAATTCTCCAGCGTCTCGGGCGTTTCCCAAACCGTCAGGTTTAAGACAAACTGCGCGTCGCCCTCGATCTTCGCCTCGGTATTGCCCGTGCCGGGTTCGCCCGAGCCTTCCATCATCCAGACGAACCCCGGCATCCGCTTGCCAAGCCCGTTCACCCGGTCCAAAGCGCCCATGAACTCCGCCACGCGCGGATCGTCCGTGGGGGCCAGCAGGCGCCCCACGTTCAATTCGGCCAGATGATATCCGGGCGTGTTGGTCATTTGTACGACCTCAGCAAACTGCCCGCCAAAGTGCCCTTGGCGATCTCATCGCGGCCCACCTTGCAGTAGCTTTCAACATCGCCTTCGACCGCCCCCGCCTTCGTCAGATAATCCGCCGCCAAGCCCTTGATGCGGGCCTTTTCGACCTTGTTCTTGCGGAAGGCTTCCACCTCGTCCTCGGTATACCCTTTGGCGCGCAGGTAGGCTTTCAACTCGTTCCACTTCGCCAGAACCGTGAACATCTTGGCGCTGATCGAGGGACAGGTGTTGCGGATGGTGTCGCCAACCCGCACCGCCACCAAAGATTCGATCACACGCGCATCTTTACTCAACGGCTCCAGCGCCAGAGCAGGGCTCGCCGCCAGCACAACCACCAGCGTCAGGGTTTTGAAAAGCTTGTTCATTTTGGCCTCCTTGGCATCAACTGCCCGGACCATATCCCGCGAAGTCCCTGATATCCCATGACAAGACCGTGTCCTGTGCAGGTTATCGCCCATCAAAGCTGCCCGGGTCATGCGCAGCCCCCTTTGAACACCCAAGCGCCGCCAACGTAATGGCCAAACGCCGCGCGGTTCACCGAACGTCCACGCGCGCCACAAAACGCCTCCGCCGCCCGCTTCGCCTCAAGCCCCTCAAAATTGCCAAACGCCGCGCCATCCCGCGTCATCGCCAGAACCGGCCCCGCCTCGGTTGGTTGCAGATCGGCAATGTAAGACCGCCCTGCCAGCTCGACCGAAACCGGACCGCTTTCCGCCAAAGGCATCGGGCGCACACCACCAGCGCAACCCGCCAGCCCCGCCATACTGATCATCGCGAAGGCCCGCATCACTGGCAGCCCCCCTTAAAGATCAACTGGCCTTTGACCAGCTTGGATTTGCGATTGGCCACGACATAACCTTCGCCCGCGCAGGCATCCTTCACCAGAGCAGCCCCAATCTTGCGCTCATAAGACATCGAGTCGCCGTCAATGCGCCACACCCGCGCATCGAATGGCCCCACCGCATCCTCGGCCGTAATCTCAACCATATATTTCACGCCGCGATGCTCGGACGGTATTTGCAAACCCGGATAGGCCTCAGCACCCGCACAAAGCGGGGCCAAGCCCATTCCGATTGCCAAGACCAGCCCAAAACGCATCGCTTACTCCGCCGCCATCGCGCCCATACGGCCCGTCTTTTTCGCCTTAATGCGGTCCTCAATCTCCTCGCGGAAATGCCGCACCAGACCTTGAATCGGCCAAGCCGCCGCATCGCCCAAAGCACAAATCGTGTGGCCTTCAACCTGCTTGGTCACGCTCAGCAGCATGTCGATTTCCTCGACCTCGGCCTCACCGCGCACCAGACGGTCCATCACCCGCATCATCCAGCCGGTGCCTTCGCGGCAAGGCGTGCATTGGCCGCAGGACTCGTGCTTGTAGAACTTCGACAGCCGCCAGATCGCCTTGATCACATCGGTCGATTGATCCATCACGATCACCGCCGCCGTACCCAGACCCGATCTTTGCTCACGCAGCCAGTCGAAATCCATGATCGCATCTTCGCATTGCGCCGCATTCAACATCGGCACCGACGACCCGCCGGGGATCACCGCCTTGATGTTCTTCCAGCCGCCGCGCACGCCACCACAATGCACGTCCAACAACTCGCGCAACGTGATCGACATGGCTTCTTCAACCACGCAGGGGTTGTTGACATGGCCGGAGATGCCGAACAGCTTGGTCCCGGCATTGTTTGGCCGTCCAAAGCCTGCAAACCACTCCGCCCCGCGCCGTAAAATCGTCGGCACCACCGCGATGCTCTCAACGTTGTTCACCGTGGTCGGGCAGCCGTACAGCCCCGAGCCTGCCGGGAACGGCGGCTTCATCCGCGGCATGCCCTTCTTGCCCTCAAGGCTTTCCAGCAAGGCAGTTTCTTCGCCGCAGATATAGGCCCCAGCGCCATGATGCAGGTAGCAATCGAAATCCCAACCGGATTTCGCGGCATTCTTGCCCAGCAGACCCGCGTCATAGCACTCGTCCAATGCCGCCTGCAAAGCCTCACGCTCGCGGATATATTCGCCGCGAATGTAGATATAGCAGGCATTCGCCCCCATTGCGAACGAGGCAATCAGACAGCCCTCAATCAGCGTATGCGGATCATGCCGCATGATTTCACGGTCTTTGCAGGTGCCGGGTTCGGACTCATCGGCGTTCACCACCAGATAAGACGGGCGGCCATCCGACTGCTTCGGCATGAACGACCATTTCAATCCGGTCGGGAACCCTGCCCCGCCGCGCCCGCGCAACCCCGACGCCTTCATCTGCTCGACAATCGTATCACGCCCACGCGCAATGATCTCCGCCGTGCCATCCCAATGGCCCCGCGCCCGCGCGCCCGCCAAGGAACGGTCGTGCATGCCGTAAAGGTTGGTAAAGATGCGGTCCTTATCGTCGAGCATATCTGCCCCTTCCTTACGTGCGGCGCGCGCGCCAAATTTGATAGGTCACGATCAGCGCCCAGATGAACCCGGCCAAAGCCGCCAAATCGAGCAGAAACGTGTATTTCAGCGGCAAGCCCAGTTCCGCGCCAATCTGCTGGCCCGCCATCCACAAGATCATCGTGCCCGCAATCACCAAAGCCACCAGCCTGCTCTGCCGCGCCGTCTTATCCTGTGGACCCGGAACTGCCATCTCAGTGATGCCCGTGCCCGTGATCATCGCCGGCGTGGCCATGCGCCTCGGTCAATTCCACCCCGCCATTGCCCAAAAGCACGGCGTAAACCCCGAATACCACCAGCCCGACGACCACCATCGCCAAACCACCCACTTCGCCCAGCCAAACCACCAGCCCTGCGGCGATCAAAGCGGCAAGAACAGCAACAAGCCAGCCGCCAGCCCAAGGCCCATCAACTGCATCGTGATCATGTGCGTGGTCCATCATAGCCCTCAATAATCATTGGTCTTGGCGCGGATCAGGAAGGCCGCCAGCCCGATTTCCCCAATCAACTTGGCCTGCGCCACCCATTTGTCTCGGCTGACCCGGCCCCGGAAGCCCTTCAGATTGCTGTCCATCCACGCCACTTCCGCAGGCCCAAAAGCCGCGATCTGGTCAAAGTGGAAGATCCCCAAGCTATGACACAGCTTCTCGATCACCGGACCGATGCCTTCAAGCTTTTGCAGATTATCCGCCACGCCCCCGCGCGGCGCAACCAGACCCGCAGGCTTGCTGTCGCCGAAAGGTGCCGGCGTTTTCGCCTCGGGCGTCGCAAGCGGCGTCGCTTCCGGCGCATTGCCATCGGCAACGGGACGGCCTTTCGACATCGCAGGCGCTTCCTGCACCGTGGCACCGGTTTTGTCCGCAACCGAAGCAGCCCCCGGCTTCGGCTCTACTGCAACGCCCGCCGCAGCCGTCACCGCCTCGGGCGCATCCGCCGCTGTCGCATCCGCCTGCACAAGCTTCGCAATCCACGGCGTCAAGAGCGGCACTTCCGTGCCATCAATCCGCTTCACCGTATCGCCAATATCCACCGCATTCTGCACAGACGCATTATACGGCTTGCGCCCGGCTTCATGGTCTTTCAGCGAGGTCAGCCCCGACAAAGGCTCCGCCGCATAGCGCCCGTTCTGCGGCCCCGGCACCGGAACCTCGCCGTTCGAGAACCGCCCGATCAAGGCCCGCAGCTTGTCCGCCGTCAGATCCTCGTAATAATCCTTGCCGATCTGCGCCATCGGCGCATTGGTGCAAGCGCCCAGACATTCAACTTCTTCCCAGCTGAATTTGCCATCCGCCGAAACCTGATGCGCCTTGTCGGCCACCAATTCCTTGCAGACCGCAATCAACTCCTCTGCCCCGCAAATCATGCAGGACGTGGTGCCGCAAATCTGGATATGTGCCACGCTGCCAACGGGTTGCAGTTGGAACATGAAGTAGAACGTCGCCACTTCCAGCGCGCGAATGTAAGCCATGCCCAACTTATCCGCGACATGCTCGATCGCCGGACGGGTCAACCACCCCTCTTGCTCTTGCGCGCGCCACAACAGCGGAATGATCGCCGAGGCCTGACGCCCCGCAGGATATTTCGCAATCTGGCCTTCGGCCCAAGCCAGATTGGCCGGGGTAAAAGCAAACGACGCGGGTTGTTCTTTGTGCAAACGGCGCAGCATTAGCGGTCGACCTCCCCGAACACGATATCCATCGTGCCGATGATTGCAGAAACGTCGGCCAACTGATGGCCCTTGCAGATGTAGTCCATGGCTTGCAGGTGCAAAAACCCCGGCGCGCGGATCTTGGCGCGGTAGGGCTTATTGGAGCCATCCGCCTTCAGATAGACACCAAACTCGCCCTTCGGCGCTTCAACGGCGGCGTAAACTTCCCCGGCGGGCACATGGAAGCCCTCGGTGTACAGTTTGAAGTGGTGGATCAAAGCCTCCATCGAGGTCTTCATCTCGCCACGTTTCGGCGGCGACAGCTTGCCACGGGTCAAAACTTCGCCCGGCTCGGCCCGCAGCTTCACGATGCACTGGCGGATGATGTGGATCGACTGAGTCATCTCCTCCATCCGGCACAGATAGCGATCATAGCAATCGCCGTTCTTGCCGACCGGGATTTTGAACTCAAATTCGTCATAGCATTCATAGGGCTGCGAGCGCCGCAAATCCCAAGCCAGACCCGATCCGCGCACCATCACGCCCGAGAAGCCGTATTTCTGGATGTCGTCTTCCGTCACCACGCCAATATCGGCGTTGCGTTGCTTGAAGATGCGGTTTTCGGTGAGCAACCCGTGCAGGTCTTCCAGCACTTTCGGGAACGTCTCGGTCCAGGCCTCGATATCATTGATCAGATCGGGCGGCAGGTCTTGGTGCACGCCACCGGGCCGGAAATAGGCCGAGTGCAGACGCGCGCCAGACGCCCGCTCATAAAACACCATCAGCTTTTCGCGTTCCTCAAAGCCCCAGAGCGGCGGCGTCAGCGCCCCCACATCCATCGCTTGCGTCGTGGTGTTCAACAAATGGTTCAGAATCCGGCCAATTTCCGAATACAAAACCCGGATCAAGGACGCTCGACGCGGCACAGCGGTGCCAGTCAACCGCTCAATCGCCAGACACCAAGCGTGTTCCTGATTCATCGGCGCCACATAATCCAGCCGATCAAAATACGGCAGGTTCTGCAGATAGGTCCGGCTTTCCATCAGCTTTTCAGTGCCACGGTGCAGCAGACCGATATGCGGGTCGCAGCGTTCCACAATCTCGCCGTCCAACTCCAGCACCAGCCGCAAAACCCCATGCGCTGCAGGGTGTTGTGGGCCGAAGTTGATGTTGAAATTACGAATGCGCTGCTCGCCCGCCAAGCTGTCGGTCGTGCCATCGTCATAGGTGTTCACGCGGATATCGCCGTCCATTATATCACCTTTTTCCTGTGCGCCAAGGACTGCGCCTCTCGCCATTCATCAGGATTTGCCACACCGCTATAGTCCGCAACCGCCGCATATTCATCTGCAAAATACGCTGCGGCCTCTTGACGCAAATCATTGGGAATCGTTTCAGATACGCCGGCATTGATCCGTTTTTCGGCATCATATGGCACCTCTGAGATGCCCAGAAATGCACAGAAGCGTGCCAGCTGCGTCTTTTCGGTTAGTTTTTCGTAGTATCCCAAAAAAACCTGTTTGCGTTCAGTGACAGCAGACAGCTTCTTGATCGTTTCCCTATAGCCAGAGGACCACTGAATGCGGTTATATAAGACGGGGTCGCCTTGCAAAAATGATCGCGCAACTTCGCTCACAGTCTTGCCCGCCGCGGATTGCTTGCCTGGGCGCAGTGCAACTAAATCCGGACTACTTTCGTCCTGCCGTATCACATGCGCACAGTAAGACCAAAACCGAGACACAGGTTCGCGCACCAGAAATACATAACGCGCGTCGGGAACCATGGTCGTCATCATCTTAAAAGAACTGGCAGGCATTCCCGCATAAGCAGGCGTTATGTCACCACAAATTTTCGCGGAAGGCTTCAACTCATGGCGCAGGCCAAGATATGCCTTGTAGGCATCGCCATCAGCTGTATCTGCGCTCAGATATTCATTCCACTCAATCATATCGCGCGCCCTTCGGAACGCCGCCAAACGTGCTGGGCCCGCCACTGCCACCGGCAGGCGTGCCAAGCTTTCCGCCAGTATCTTGTTGTTGCGTGCAGCAACGGACTGCTTTGCAGCCCCTTCACGACCGAAAAAGTAAATCTCCTTAAGCGAGCGCATTTGGCACTGTGGATGCTTTGCCATATAGTCATGCATCCAAGTCGTGCCGCTTTTAGCGGCACCTATCCCGATCAGAATATCAGGCATTAGCTTCACTTCGCAGTCTCTTTCGCCTTGTCATCCCCCGGCAGGATGTATTTCGCACCCTCCCACGGGCTCATGAAATCAAACTGACGGTATTCCTGCACCAGATTAACCGGCTCATAGACCACGCGCTTTTGCGCCTCGTCGTAGCGCACTTCGGTGTAGCCCGTGGTGGGGAAATCCTTGCGCAGCGGATGGCCGCGAAAGCCGTAATCCGTCAGAATCCGCCGCAAATCCGGGTGGCCCGAGAACAGGATGCCGAACATGTCGAACACTTCGCGCTCAAACCAATTCGCCGACGGATGCACCAGATGAATCGAGGGCACCATATCATCCTCGGCCACCGCCACCTTCAGCCGGATGCGGGCGTTGGTATACATCGACAGGAAGTGGTAAACCACATCGAACCGCTCCACCCGCTCGGGGTGATCCACGGCGGTGATATCGACCAGCGAGGAAAACTTGCAGGCCGGATCAACGGTCAGAAAACCGATGAACGACACCAGTTGATCCAAGCCAACCGTCACATTCAATTCGCCAAACGCCAGTTCCGTGCCGAGCACCGCATCCGGGCGCTTTTCCGTCAGATAGGCGGCGAGTTCAACCAAATCAGCCATATCGCCCCCTTAACGCACAAGCGTGCCAGTGCGGCGGATTTTCCGCTGCAACTGCAAAATGCCGTAAAGCAAAGCTTCCGCTGTCGGCGGGCAGCCCGGCACATAGATATCGACCGGCACGATCCGATCACAGCCGCGCACCACCGAATAGCTGTAGTGGTAGTAGCCGCCGCCATTGGCGCATGACCCCATCGAGATCACATAGCGCGGCTCTGGCATCTGGTCATAGACCTTGCGCAGCGCTGGGGCCATCTTGTTGGTCAAGGTGCCCGCCACGATCATCAGATCCGACTGCCGTGGGGATGCCCGCGGCGCCGTGCCAAACCGCTCCAGGTCATAGCGCGGCATCGAGGTGTGCATCATCTCAACCGCGCAACAGGCCAGACCGAAGGTCATCCAGTGCAAGCTGCCGTTGCGCGCCCAGTTGATGATATCTTCCGTCGTGGTCAGCAGGAAACCCTTGTCCTGCAACTCGCGGTTCAGCGCTTGGGTGGCGACCTCGCGGTCCGGCCCTGCGGTATTGGCCCCCGTCATCACGCCCATTCCAGTGCCCCTTTTTTCCACTCATAGGCAAAGCCCACGGTCAGCACGCCCAGAAACACCATCATCGACCAGAACCCGACCATGCTGATCTGACCAAACGCCACCGCCCACGGGAACAGGAAAGCCACCTCAAGATCGAAGATGATGAACAGAATCGAGACGAGGTAAAACCGCACGTCAAACTTCATCCGCGCATCGTCAAAAGCGTTGAACCCGCATTCATAGGCCGAGACCTTCTCGGGATCGGGATTGCGCACAGCGATCAAAGCGGCGGCCAGGATCAGCACAAGACCCAGCCCCACCGCGATCGCAAGAAGAATAAGGATCGGCAGATACTCACGAAGAAGATGGTCCACGCGAAGCGCTCCTTCTGCTGGCAAACCGCGTCGCAAGCGCTTTGGCTCCCGTCGCTCTTGCTGATCCGTTTACCCCGGCCCCTTGGCGGGGTCAACCAAAGCCCGCAGGAAAAGATATCCCGGCGACCCGCTAAGCCCTTGGTTTTCGCGGGATAATTGATGAGTGTTTTGCTAAGGAATTACGCTTTCGCCCGTCCCCTTGTGCAAGCGCAGCAAACCGCCCATCTAACAGGCAGAAATCACTGGAAAGCCAGCCCGATGCGCCTGCTCACAGCCCTCGCCCTGACCCTGCTGCCGCTCACCGCCCATGCCGAAGAAATCGGCCGAGTCGGCGTCGATTGGGTCGGTAATGACATCATCATCGAAGCGATCCCCGACCCCAAGGTGCAAGGTGTCACCTGCCACATCAGCTATTTTGAACGTTCGATGTGGGATAGGCTGTCGAAAGGCAACTGGTTTGAAGACCCCTCCAACGCCTCGATTGCCTGTCGGCAAACCGGGCCGATCACTTTGGGCGACATCGACACCTCCGAATCCGGCGAGAACGTGTTCAGCGAGGGCCGCTCACTGGTGTTCAAATCGCTGAACGTCACCCGCATCTTCGATCAGAAAAACCAAGTGCTGGTCTATCTCACCCATGCCACCGAACTCAGCGACGGCTCGGCGAAAATGTCGATCTCAGCGGTGCCGCTTTATAACGCGGGGCTCACGCCGCAGACCCCATAATCCTAATCCAAGATTTTCTGTCATCTGCCTTGGACAGACCAAGGGGCCATGCAGCAAACCGCCGCCGGAAATCACTGGCACCAATTCCGCCGCGCTGCGCCGTGATAATCCACACCCAAGCCTTCGCCAATCATCACCGAAGCCACATCGCGCCCCGCCACCGTGATCAGCACCAGATCCCGCCCGTATTTCTCGGTGCCCTGCTGATAGATCACCACATCCCGCTCCGAAAGCAGCGCCCGCAGCCGATCCGTCGCCCGCGCGCCCCATGCGGCTTCTGCCTTGCATTTCGGCGATCTCACTTCCGGTGCATCAAAGCCCAGCAAACGACCGACGCGCTTCTCGGTCCCGCACAGCAACACCACCGTGTCGCCATCAATCACATGCCCGACGCGACAGGCGGCAGGCGCGCCGTAATACGGCGCAAAGCGATCCGCTACGGCCCAAAGCCCCAGCATTGTCAGCGCGACATAGGCCGTCAAATCCGGCGTCAGCCTCACTGAATGTCCGGCAATACCACCGCCTCAGGCTCCGGCCCCTGCCCCACCACCAAAGCCTCAGCCCGGATGATCCGCGCGATCTGCGCGCAATCCTGCACCGAGAACGTCAGCGGCACCCGCATATCCACCAGCCCGGCCAAAATCCGGTCGGTCTGTGGCAGGTGTTGCGGCTCGGCATAGCCCCAATGCTGATAGCGCGAGGTAAACGCCACCGGGTCAGCTGCACCGAACCACTTCAACTCGACCCCGCGCGCCAACACCCGGCCCAACAACGCCCCCACCCGCGCCTCAGACCAGTCCGGCAGCAGAAACTGGAACGACGATCCGACATAGGTTTCCGCGTCAGGCCGCTCCACCAGCCGCAACCCCGGAACCCCACGCAACCCCGCCTCCAACGCTTGATAGCGTTCCGCCCACCGCGCCACCCGCTCTGCCAGCAACGACAACTGCGGCCGCAAGATCGCCGCCCGCAAATTGTCCATCCGGCCCGAGATATTCGGGGTCTGCATCCGCACCGCCTCGAACGCTTCCGCCGAAGGTGCCGCCGGGTGCCGCCCATAGAGCATATACGACCCCGACAGCAGCACCGCCCGCGCCATCACCGCCTCGTCATCCGAGATCAGAAACCCGCCCTCGCCGGAATTGATATGCTTATAGGTCTGCATCGAATAACAGCCGATCAGCCCCGACCGCCCCGAGGCCACGCCCTTCCAGGCCGCCCCCATCGTATGCGCGCAATCTTCGATGATCAGCACGCCAAGACGGTCGCACAGCGCAACCAAAGCCTCCATATCGCACAAATGCCCGCGCATATGGGAAAGCATCAGCACCTTAGCGCCCGACGACATCGCCTTCGCCTCAAGATCGCCAAAGTCCAAAACCAGCTGTTCCGTCACCTCCACAAACACCGGACGCGCACCGACAGACGCAATCGCCCCCGGCACAGGCGCCAAAGTGAACGCGTTGGTCAACACAGGCTCCCCCGCCTGCACCCCCACCGCGCGCAACGCGCAAGCTAAGGCATAACCACCCGAAGCCACCGCAAGGCAATACTTCGCCCCCATCAGGCTGGCGAATTCCTCCTCCAGCAAAGCCGCCTCGGCAATCTCTCCCGCAGCCGTATTATAGCGATGCAACCGCCCATGCCGCAGCACCGCCACCGCCGCCTCGATCCCAGCTTCAGGAATAGGTTCCTGCTGGGTGAAACTGCCCTCAAAGCGTTCCTCGATCACAAGCGTTTCTCCTCACCCGGCACGATCAGCACAAACATCACCAAGGTCAAAGCCATCCCCGCGCCCGCCACAAAGAACGCCACGTCCGGCGATTGCCAGCCACCCGGCCCCATGAAATACCCGAAGATCTGGCTGAAAAACACCGTCCCCGCCAGCATCGCCACGTTCATGATCGCCGAGATGCCGCCCTGCAACTCGCCCTGCGCATCATCCGGCACGCGATGCGTCATCATCGCGGTCAGCATCGGATGAATAAACCCCTCCGGCCCATGCACGATCATCAGCAGCACAACCACTGTCAACGACCCCGCCAGCCCATAGCCCGAAGCCGCGATCAAAGCCGAAACCAAGCCGATCAGCGCCAGATTACGCTCGCCAAACCACTTCACCCCCGGCCCGGTCAAGCCGCCCTGAAACCCCGCCATCACCACACCAAACACCGCCAAAGTCAGGCCGACCATCGCCGGGGACCAGCCAAACTTTGCCATCCCCCAATAGGGCCAGATCGCCGGATAGACGCTGGTGAAAAAGAAGAACGCGAACAACACCGCACACATCGGCACCACGCCGTGATAGCTGCGAAACACCTTGAACGCGCCCAAGGGATTTGAGCGCGCCAAACTAAAAGCGCGACGGTTCTGCGGAGCCAGAGTTTCCGGCAACACGAACCAGCCGTAAATGAAATTCAGCCCCGAAATCCCCGCCGCGACATAGAACGGCACCCTTGGGCCAAACTCGCCCAGCACCCCGCCCAAAGCCGGCCCCAGCACAAAGCCAAGCCCAAACGCCCCGCCCATCATGCCGAAATACTTCGCCCGCTCCTCCGGGGCGGTGATATCGGTGATAAACGCATTGGCAATCACCCAACTCGACCCGCAGACCCCGGCAATCACCCGGCCTATGAACAACCAGATCAGCGTTGGTGCCAGCCCTTGCAACAGATTGTCCAAGCCCAGCCCCGCAATCGCCAGCAACAACAACGGGCGGCGGCCAAAGCGATCCGACAGGTTGCCCATCAACGGGCTGAAGGCAAACTGCGCCATCGAGAAGGCGAAAAACATCCAGCCGCCGATGATCGAGGCCTCTGCCAGACTGACCTGCCCGACCTGTTCAATCAGCTGCGGCAGCACCGGAATGATCAAACCAAAGCCGATCATGTCCAGCAGAACACACAGCAGCACAAAGATAATCGCGTGGCGGGACGGGGCTTTGGTCATGGCGGCAACCTAAGTCGCAGCCCCAAAACTGTCAAACTACCGAATCCACCCATCGAATCCTCTTGGTCAAAGCCAAAACCGCCGCAATACTGGCCCGGTAACGATTGGAGTTCCCATGCGCCGCTTGATCCAAACCACCGCGCTCTGCCTCGCTCTCGCCACCCCAGCCCACGCCGATCTGGTGTTACAGGGTCACGACGCGCAAGGGTTACATTGTGCGGCGATGCTGACAGTCGTCGCCGCAGCCCTGCTGGACGCCGGTCAACTCACCCCTCGGGAAACCAGCGATGCGGCAGCCGCGGCAGCATTGATCTTGTATCAACTGCCCGGCACGCAGGCCGAGAAGATGCAAGCCTTGCGCCAGCGCGCAAACAAAATCATTGCCACGCGCAGCGCACGACAACTGGCCACCGAGTTCAAATCGACCTCCCGCTGGTGCAAGCGCGAGTTTCTATCCTAACAGCCGCCCCACCAACCCCGGCAAATCCTCATAGCGATCCAGCAGCGCCTCGGGGCGTAGCCGCGCCACCCCCGCGCCCTCTGGCCCAAACGTCACCAGCGCCACTGGCACCCCCACCGCCAGTCCGGTTTTCCGATCCGTCTCGGTATCGCCAATCAGCATCGAGCGCCCCACAGCCCCGCCAACCCGCCGCACCACCTCAATATAAGGCGCCGGATCCGGCTTGCGCACGGGCAATGTATCCGCCCCCACCAGCGCGCCAAACAAATGCGACACCCCCAAACGTTTCACCAATTCCACCGCCAAGCCCTCGGGCTTGTTGGTGCAGATCGCCGTCCGATACCCCGCACGCAGCAATGCCTCCACCGCTTCAACCGCCCCCGGATACATCCGTGTATGCACATCAATCCCGTCGGCATAAGCTGCCAGCAGCACTGGATACTGCACCGAGATATCCGCCTCGGTATACCCCACCCGCAACCGCTCAAACCCTGCCCGCAGCATCGCCCGCCCGCCCTGAAACGCCGTCAGCACGTCGCGCCCATCCAGCACCGCGCCATGGCCCAACTGATCAAAGCAAGCATTTGCCGCCGCCAGCAAATCCGCACTGGTATCCGCCAGCGTGCCATCCAGATCAAATACCACCGTTTTCATTCTGTAACCTTGCGTGAAGAACCACCCCTTGCGGCCCCGCCGATCCGGGGTAAAACGGGTGCGAAAGAAAAGGAAGAGGAAGATGTCGGTTTCATTCATCATATTGGCGGCAGGCATGGGAAGCCGGATGAATTCCGACACGCCGAAAGTGCTGCACCACATCGCAAGCGCCCCGCTGTTGCACCACGCCCTGACCGCCGCCCGCGCGCTTGAGCCGGCGCGCATCGTTGTCGTCACCGGGCATGAAGCGGCCCTCGTCACCAAATCCGCCGAAGCCTTCGATGCAGCGGTCGAATGCGTCGTGCAAGACCCGCAACTTGGCACCGCCCATGCCGTCGCCCAAGCCGCCCCCCTGTTGGCCGAGATGAGCGGCGAAGCCATCGTGCTTTACGGCGACACCCCGTTCATCCGCCCCGAAACCCTGGAGGCCATGCTGCACGCCCGCACCCGCCATTCCGTCGTGGTGCTGGGCTTTGATGCCAAAGACCCGGGCCGCTACGGTCGGCTGGTGGCCTCTGGTGAAAGCCTCGAAAAGATCGTCGAATACAGAGAGGCCACAGATGAAGAACACCGCATAACCATCTGTAATTCAGGTGTTATTTGTGCTTCAGTCAAAACCCTGTTTGATCTGATCTCCCGCGTCGGCAACACCAACGCCGCCGCCGAATACTACCTGACCGACATTGTAGAGATCGCCCGCGCCAGCGGCCTGTCGGCAGGCGTCGTGATCTGCGACGAATCCGAAACCCTGGGCGTCAACACCCGCGCGCAACTGGCCGAGGCCGAAGCCGCCTTCCAATCCCGCGCCCGCGCCGAAGCCCTGGAAAACGGCGTCACCCTCACCGCCCCCGAAACCGTGTTCTTCGCGCTCGACACCCATATCGGTCGCGACGCCATCATTGGCCCCAACGTGATCTTCGGCCCCGCCGTCACCATCGAATCCGGTGCCGAGATCAAAGGCTTCTGCCACCTTGAAGGCTGCCACGTCAGCCGTGGGGCCACTGTCGGCCCCTTCGCCCGCCTCCGCCCCGGTGCCGAACTTGCCGAAGATGTCCATGTTGGCAACTTTGTTGAGATCAAAAACGCCATCCTCGACGAAGGCGTCAAAGTCGGCCACCTGACCTATATCGGCGACGCTGACATTGGCGAGTTTACCAACATCGGCGCAGGCACCATCACCTGCAACTACGATGGCGTGATGAAACACCGCACCAAGATCGGCAAACGCGCCTTCATCGGCTCCGACACCATGCTGGTCGCCCCCGTCAGCATCGGCAATGACGCCCTCACCGCCTCGGGTTCCGTCATCACCGAAAACGTCCCCGATGAGGCACTTGCCATTGGCCGCTCCAAACAAGTCAATAAACCGGGACTCGCCACCAAGCTGATGGCCCGGCTGAAAACCCTCAAAGCCGCGAAAGGAAAGTCATAAATGTGTGGTATCATTGGCGTTCTTGGCAATAACGAGGTTGCCCCCCTGCTGGTTGAATCCCTCAAACGGCTTGAATATCGCGGCTACGACAGCGCAGGCATCGCCACCGTCAACAAAGGCAAACTTGACCGCCGCCGCGCCGTGGGCAAACTGGTAAACCTGTCCGACCTTCTGGTCCACGAACCCCTCGCGGGCAAGGCAGGCATCGGCCACACCCGCTGGGCCACCCATGGTGCTGCCACCACCACCAACGCCCACCCCCACCGTTCCGGCCCCGTCGCCGTGGTCCATAACGGCATTATTGAGAACTTCCGCGATCTGCGCGCCGAACTGGCCGCCGAAGGCCTGACGCAAGAATCCGAGACCGACACCGAGACCGTCGCCCTTCTCGCACATCTGTACATAAGTCGTGGCGCCACCCCCATCGAGGCCGCCCGCCAAACCTTGAAACGTCTGCACGGTGCTTTCGCGCTCTGCTTCCTGTTCGATGGCGAAGAAGACCTGATCATCGCCGCCCGCAAAGGCTCCCCCCTCGCCATCGGCCATGGCAAGGGCGAGATGTTTGTCGGCTCCGACGCGATAGCCCTCGCCCCAATGACCGACCGCATCACCTATCTGGAGGAAGGCGACTGGGCCGTCATCACCCGCCAAGGCGCTGTGATCTACGACGATCAAGACCGCCTTGCCAACCGCGCCGAGGCCCGCATCCAGGTCGATGCCACAAGAATCGAGAAGGCGGGCTACAAGCATTTCATGGCGAAAGAGATCGCCGAACAACCTGTTGTCATCGCCGACGCCCTGCGCCGCTACGTCCAGAACGGCGCTTTGCAGCTCCCTGCCGAGGTCGATTTCACCAAAGTCGACCGCCTCACCATGGTCGCCTGCGGCACCGCCAGCTATGCCTGCCACGTCGCGAAATACTGGTTCGAGCAAATCGCGGGCCTGCCCGTCGACATCGACATCGCCTCGGAATTCCGCTACCGCGAACCACCGCTGTCGCCAAACCAATGGGCGCTGTTCGTCAGCCAATCCGGCGAGACCGCCGACACCCTCGCCGCCCTGCGCTACACCCGCGAGAAAGTCGCCAAGATCGTCGCCGTGGTCAACGTCCCCACCTCCTCGATCGCCCGCGAAGCCGATCTCGCCCTGCCGATCATGGCCGGGATCGAGGTCGGCGTGGCCTCCACCAAAGCCTTCACTTGCCAGTTGACCACCCTCGCCCTCTTGGCCCTGAAAGCCGCGCAAGACCGGGGCCGCCTCCCCCCCGAAACCCTTGCCCAACACCTGACTGATCTCGCAGCGCTCCCCGGCCTGATGAATCATGCCCTTGCGCTGTCCACCACCATCGCCGCCATCGCCGAAGAACTCTCCGAAGCGCAAGACGTGCTGTTCTTGGGCCGCGGCGCGATGTTCCCCCTCGCCCTCGAAGGCGCGCTAAAGCTGAAAGAAATCAGCTACATCCACGCCGAAGGTTATGCATCAGGTGAACTCAAACACGGCCCCATCGCGCTAATCTCGCCACAAGTCCCCGTCATCGTGCTCGCCCCCCGCGACCATTTGTTCGAGAAAACCGTCTCCAACATGCAGGAAGTTATGGCCCGCCACGGCAAAGTCCTGCTGATCTCCGACGCGCAAGGCATCAGTGAGGCTGGCATGGAGTGCTGGAAAACCATCACCATGCCCGAGGTTTCCGACGCCTTCGCGCCGATCCTCTACGCCATCCCGGCACAACTTCTGGCCTACCACACCGCCATCGCCAAAGGCACCGACGTGGACCAACCCCGCAACCTTGCAAAATCGGTAACCGTCGAATGATCGCAGAGGCCCTCGCCCAACTGAACGCCCTCGCAGACCCGCAAAAGGCCATCGAGGCGCAAGCCTATCACAAGACCGAGCGCCCCTATCTCGGCCTGAAAGTGCCGCAGATCGAGGAACTCACCACCGTTTGGCGCACCGAATGCAGCCTTGAAGAGCGTATCCAACTGGCCGCCGATCTGTGGGACAGCAACATCCACGAGTCCCGCATCGCAGCCGGCAAACTGCTGACCCAAGCCCGCATCAAACCCAATGACGAAGCCGCTTGGGATCTGATCTGCCACTGGGTGCCGCAATTTGACGCTTGGGCCATCGCCGATCACGTCTGCATCGCCGCCCAAAAGCGCATCACCGCCGACCCCACCCGCATCGACACTGTCGAAGGCTGGACCACCTCCGAGAACATGTGGACCCGCCGCGCCGCTTTGGTCGCCACCCTGCCCTTCACCAAGCAGAACTTCCCCAAACCCTTCGAACTGGACATCCGCGACCGCGTACTGGGCTGGGCCGCCGTCTACATCGACGACAAGGATTGGTTCATCCAGAAAGCCGTCGCTTGGTGGCTGCGCGATCTCTCGAAACACGACCCCGCCCGCACCGCCGCCTTCCTCGATCAGCACGGCGAACGCATGAAAACCTTCGCCCGCAAGGAAGCCGCGCAATATCTGGGCTGAACCAATGCCATCCAGCCGATTTCCGAACCCGGAAATCGTACACGATTTACGCGCCGTAAATCGACTTCACTCCGCGTAGATCGTGACCTCGGGCAGATCGGTCAACCCCAGCCCCAACGCCCGGAATGCCGCCAGCGACAGCGACGCCGCCCCAGACCCCGGCAGTAAATCCACCGCCACCGAAGCCCCGCTGTCCGTCACCACCCGCCCCTTGCCCTTGGCGACCACCAGCGGTGATTTCACCCAAAGCCCCTGCTCTGCCGGGCTGCCCAAGGCCACCACGGCAGACCCCAAAGCCCGCTCCCCGCCCGCAGGCTTCGCCGCAGCCGCCGCCGCGCGCTCGGCTGCCGTGGTCTGATCCAGCGCCGAGGCCGAAGCCCCCGCGCCAATCACCGGACGCGCCATCGGTGCCACCGCAGCCTCGGGCACAGCCGCCGCAGGTTGCTTCATCGCGGCGCAGCCCGAAAGCCCCAGCGCCACACTCATCAGGATCAAAGCTTTTTGCATCATGCCCGCAGGATACCGTGGCGCGTCCCAACCCGCAACCGTCGCATTCCATCTTGCCGACCGCCCGCCGCGCGCCTACCTTAAGGCTATGACCGAGTTGCCCCTCATCGACCCCTTCGCCCGCGCAATCTCCTACTTGCGCGTCTCGGTCACCGACCGCTGCGATTTCCGCTGCGCCTATTGCATGACCGAACATATGACCTTCCTGCCGAAAGCCGAATTGCTGACGCTGGAAGAACTCGACCGTCTCTGCAGCAATTTCATCGCCCTCGGCGTCGAAAAACTCCGCATCACCGGCGGCGAACCCTTGGTGCGCAAAGGTATCATGACGTTCTTTGAGTCGATGTCGCGCCACCTGCAAACCGGCGCGCTGAAGGAGCTGACCCTCACCACCAACGGCTCGCAACTGCGCAAATACGCCAAAGACCTCGCCGCCTGCGGTGTCAAACGCATCAACGTCTCGCTCGACACCCTCGACGACAAAAAATTCGCCGAGATCACCCGCTGGGGCCGCCTTGCGCAGGTCCTTGATGGCATCGAGGCCGCCAAAGAAGCCGGCCTCAAGGTCAAGATCAACGCCGTCGCCCTGAAAGGCTTCAACGAGGATGAGCTTTTCCGCCTAACCGCTTGGTGTGCGACCGAAAACCACGATCTGACCTTCATCGAAGTGATGCCAATGGGCGACATGGGCGAAGCCCAACGCATCGACCAATACTGGCCACTCAAAGACCTGCGCACCCAACTCGCCACTCGCTACAGCCTCGAAGACCTCCCCGACCGCACCGGCGGCCCCGCCCGCTACGTCCGCTTGGTCGAGACAGGCCAGCGCATCGGCTTCATCACGCCCTTGACGCATAACTTCTGCGAAAGCTGCAACCGGGTTCGCCTCACCTGCACCGGAGAGCTTTACATGTGCCTCGGCCAAGAAGACATGGCCGACCTCCGCGCCCCCCTCCGCGCCAGCCCCGACGACACCGCCCTGCGCGCAGCCATCCGCAGCGCCATCAGCCACAAACCAAAGGGCCACGATTTCGACTACACACGGCAGGTCGTCAAAGGTCAAATGACAAGGCATATGAGCCATACGGGGGGGTAGGCAGGCGGCTTTACGCGTCGCGCCGCTAAATCCACAGAAACAACCCTCACTTTGCACGGCAGTTCTTAGTGTCAAAAACCGATGCCGCATTAAGCTTAATCAAGCGGGTATTTTCCGGCTTACCGTTCACGTATTCCGAGATATAGGCACTTCTATCAATGTCAGAAATGTCTTCATTCACTGTAATCATAGCAACTCGAATCTTGTCATTGGCATCTTTCGACAAAAACAATCCGCTCGCGCTCAATTCACTCGGCAGCAGAAAACTTTCGGCTGATTCGATTTGCGAATTTTGAACAATCGTAAATCTTGTATAGCTTCCATTTTTAGAAAAATCCGCAGATCTGATAACGACCGTGTCAATATCAGGATTGGAACTCACTCCGGAAACATTTTCGAGTTTCAATCGACCAATCGCGGCTGGCTTTACTTCCAGTGATTGATTCCGAATGTGCCCCTCAGCCAGCAGAGAGTTATTTTGTAGATCTCTATAGGGGGAGGAACCCGCCTCACTTGCTGTCAGCGTGTCATACGAAAAGGAAACACCAAGAAAGCGATCCTCGTCAATTTGCGCCAAACGGCTAATGGTTGAGAATGCAGAACCATAAAAAACTGAAACCATTCCATCGCGGTAGGATGACAAACGCCGCGTAGGGACAGGATTTCCAGACGCACCTGCAAAGACTTGCCCCGAAAAGAACAGAATCTCTGACGCATGTTTACCCGACATAATCGCTGGAACACCAATATATTGATCGCTTGAGAACAATCTGCCGCAAGAAATTTTTGACGCCGTTATGTTTAATTCTAAAAGACTGAATCTGCGAATCGGAGAAAATACTTCCTCAACAAACAGCAATCTTGAACTATTCACAATCAAAGGCCCAGAAAGCCTTTGATTGCTTTTAACCTTTACGAGCGCCTGCCCATCCGCTGTGCCAAAAAACAGATTTTCACCCTTTGATAGATCTTCGACAATAGCAAAATGGGTGCTTGTCAGGTAACTGTTATACACGTCCAGTTTAGGCTTTGATCTCCCATTCCCCGACAAAACCTGAAAACCGAGCAGCAGCAAAATCAGCCAGAACAAAACCATCACGCCCGATCTGACGTGTCTACCTAAAAAAGATTGCATAGAATCGGACATGCTCCCCCCATTTCAATCATAAAGATATCTCACTCCAAATTGCTCTTTTCGAAATACTCCCGCCGGAGGCTCCCCCTCAAATCCCCGCCAACACCGCCACAATCGCCAGCGCACTCGGCAAAGCCTGCACAATCAAGATCCGCCGCGAGGCCGTCACCGCGCCATAAATCCCTGCCACCAAAACGCAGCTAAGGAAAAACAATGCCACCCCGCGCCCCTCCGCCCCCAGCCACAAAGCCCAAACCAACCCCGCCGCCAGAAACCCGTTATAAAGCCCCTGATTACCCGCCAGCACCTTGGTCGCCGCCGCAAACTCCGCCGAAGTGCCAAACACCGCCCGCGTCCGCGGCGCCTCCCACAGAAACATCTCCAGCACCAGAATATAGCCATGCAACGCCGCAATCAGCGCCACCAAAGCCATAGCGATCATCCTGAAACCCTCCCCAAACCGCCCATAACCACCCCCAAGCCTTTCACATTGGCGCTAAATATCCCCGCCTGAGGCTCCCCCCTCGAAACCACCGCGACGCCTGAAAACAAGACACGACCCGACGGCATCCCCCACTGCCCCCCGAAGGCGGTGGGGTGGGTGGGTGGGAACCGCCTGAGGGGGGCAGTCCCTTACGCGGCTGGCATCCGCGCTTCCACCATCCCGGCATACCAGCTCGATCCGAACGGGATCGCATTATCGTCAAAATTATACGCCGGATGATGCACCATCGCGGTATCGCCGTTGCCGACGAAAATATACGCCCCCGGCCGCTCCAGCAGCATGAAGCTGAAATCCTCGGCCCCCATAAGCGGCGCCGTATCGGTATCCACCTGCCCCGACACCGCCCGCGCCACATCCGCCGCATAAGCCGTATTCTCGACCGCATTCACCGTCACCGGATAGCCGCGGGTATACTCGACCACCGCCACCGCGCCCAAAGCCTGCGCCGTGCCCTCGGCAATCGCCTTCACCCGGCCCTCAACATAATCCTGCACGCCGAAATCCATCGTCCTGACCGTGCCCTTCATCTTCACCACCTGCGGGATCACATTATGCGCCGTCGAATCCGTCGCCACCGTGCAGACCGAGACCACCACCTGCTTCAGTGGATCCACCCCGCGCGAGGCAATCGTCTGCATCGCCACGATGATATGCGCGGCCACCACGGTGGTATCAATGCAATCGTGGGGCTTCGCCGCATGGCCGCCCTTCCCCGTCACCGTGATCTCAAACTGATCCGCCGCCGCCATCATCGCCCCCGGTCGGATCGCAAAATGCCCGACCGGAATCCCCGGCATATTGTGCATGCCATAGACCTCTTGGATGCCCCAGCGATCCATCATGCCCTCGGCGCACATCTCGCGCCCACCGCCGCCGCCTTCTTCCGCCGGTTGGAAAATCAACACCGCCGTGCCATCGAAATTCCGCGTCTCGGCCAGATATTTCGCCGCCCCCAAAAGCATCGAGGTATGGCCGTCATGCCCACATGCATGCATCTTCCCCGCCACCTTCGAGGCATAGCCCACCCCGGTCTGCTCATGGATCGGCAAAGCATCCATATCCGCCCGCAGCCCGATCACCCGGCCCGCAGTGTCGGTTTTGCCTTTGATCACAACCACAACGCCAGTGCGCCCGATCCCCTCGGTCACTTCGTCACAACCGAACTCCCGGCACAATTCCGCCACGCGGCCCGCCGTGCGATGCACCTCGAACAGCAACTCGGGGTTTTCATGGAAATCCTGCCGCCATCCGGCGATCTCGGGCAGCATCTCGGCAAATCGGTTTTTCACGGGCATGATGGCTCTCCTTTTGCGTGCAGCCTGAGCCAATCCCGCCCGCGCCGCAACCCCTCAGCCGCGCGCCTCGACCATCCCGGCCAGCCAAGCCGCGCCATAAGGCAGGCCCGCATCATTGAACGCATAGGCCGGATGGTGCAGCAAAGGCCCCGCGCCATTGCCGACAAACATAAATGCCCCCGGCACGCGCAGCAAAAACTCGCTGAAATCCTCCGATACCATCATCGGCGCGACATCGCCTTCAACCGCCCCCGACAGGCCCCGCGCCACCTCCAAAGCATACCCTGCACATCTCACGTCATTCACCGTCGCAGGCGCATCGCGCAGATACTCCACCGTCGCCCCCCCGCCATGTGCCGCAGCCACCCCCAACACAACCGCGCGCAACCGGTCCTCCAGCACATCCTGCACCGCCACCTCAAAGCTGCGCACCGTCCCGGTCAGCACCACCCGCCCCGGCACAACGCAAGCGCCCGAGCCATCACTCACCACGGTCGAGACCGCCAAAACCGCAGGCTTCAACGGATCAACGTTGCGTGCCACAACCGTCTGCAACGCCACCAGCACATGCCCCGCGATCATCACCGGGTCCAACGCCAAATGCGGTTGCGCCGCATGTCCCCCGCGCCCGGAAATCACAATTTCAAACATATCCGCCGCCGCCATGATCGGCCCCGGACGCGAGGCATAGGCCCCCACCGCCAGCCCCGGCATGTTGTGCAAGGCGTAAATCTCATCCAGCGGATAGCGCGTCAAAAACCCCTCCGCGATCATCGCCCGCGCCCCGCCCCCGGCTTCCTCACCGGGTTGAAAGATCAGCACCGCTTGCCCTGCAAACGCCCGCGTTGCGGCCAAATACTTCGCCGCCGCCAGCAGCATCGCGGTATGCCCGTCATGACCGCAAGCGTGCATCACCCCCGGCACTTCACTGGCAAATGCCACCCCAGACGCCTCAGTAATCGGCAAAGCATCCATATCCGCCCGCAAGCCAATCCGCCGCCCCGGCCCAGAACCGTTGATCACCGCCACCACCCCGGTGCCGCTCCAGCCCGTCTCGACCAGATCGCAGCCAAAGCCGCGCAGCAGTTCCGCCACCTTTGCCCCGGTGCGATGTTCCGCAAAACTCAACTCAGGATGCGCATGAAACGCGCGACGCCACGCCACCGCTTCGGGTAGAAACGCCTCAATCGCCGCCAGCATCACGCCCCCTTAGGAAAACTTCCGCCGCGCGTCCAGCGCCAGCCCCGTCCCGACAGAACCAAGCATATCCCCCGTAGCAATCGCAACCCCCGGCAGCGCCGCCTGCACGCAAGCCCGCAAAATCGGCAAGCCTGACGAGCCCCCGGTCATAAACACCGTACCAATATCACCGACGCCAACCCCGGCCTGCGTCAGCACCGCCCCCAAACGTTCCGAAATCCGCTCCACCAAAGGCAACACCGCCGCCTCAAAGCCCTCACGCCGCAGCATCGGGTTCGGCCCCCCGGTCAGCGCCGAAATCTGCAACCGCACAACCTCTTGATCCGACAACGCGATTTTCGCCGCCTCCACTGCCATCGCCACCGCATGACCTTGGCGTTCCGAGATCACCTTCATCAGCCGATCCAGCAGTTCCGGCCGATCAATCTCGCGCCGGAATGCCTTCAAATCCGCCAGACAGCGCTGGGTATACAGCATGTTGATCCGGTGCCAGGTCGCAAGATCGAGGAAATAATGGTTCGGCATCAAGCCCTTACCGTGCTTCGTCGTGGCTTTGTAGCCCAGATGCGGCATCACCTCGGCCAGACTCAGAAACCGATCAAAATCCGTCCCACCCACGCGAATACCGTCATTGGCCAGAATATCCCCGGCCCGATCCGCCGCCCGCGCCCGTTCCGGCGACACCCGCACGATGGAAAAGTCCGACGTACCGCCGCCAATATCAACGATCAGCACCAGTTCTTCGCGCTGAATACCCTGCTCATACTGCAACGCCGCCGCAATCGGCCCATACTGCACCGACACCCCCCGAAACCCCAAAGCCCTCGCAATCCCCCCCAGCCCCGTCTGCGCCTTGCCATCCCCCTCCGCATCGCCATCGACAAAATGCACCGGACGGCCCAACACCACCCGATCCGCCCCCGGCGCGTGCAGGCGCAACACCTCCACCATATGCCGCATGAACCGCGTCAGAACCTCGCGAAATGACACCGCGCGCGACCCCACCGCCGTGCGCTCATCAATCATCCCCGAGCCGAGCGTGCTTTTCAGCCCCCGCATCAACCGACCCTCATCGCCGCGCAGATAGGCCGCAATCGCCGCCCGGCCAAATTCGGGCGCACCGCCATCCTGCTCCCAGAACACCGCCGAGGGCAAAGTCACCGCCTGATCTTCCAAAGCGATCAGCCAAGCGCGGTCTTCATCCGCCAGCGAGACCGTCGAGTTCGAGGTGCCAAAGTCGATCCCACAAAACAGCGTCATAGCAGCCCCCGCGCGTTCGCAAAACGCGCGGTGTAGCGGTGCGGGCAAAAGAAGTAAACCAGCCCCCACGCCACGGCCCTGCAATTTCATACTGGCAAAAATATCCCCGCCGGAGGCTTCTGCCGAAGCCGCCAAAACCGCAGCCGAAAATCCTAGCGCCGCGTCAACGCGCCCTTATAACCCCTTGATATCAAAAAAACAAGTCTGTCCACGCGTGGACAGGCCACAAACCCCTACCCCAAAATCGCCAAAACGTAATTCTTGGTCTCATCATAAGGCGGCACCCCGCCATGCTTTTCAACCGCCATCGGCCCGGCATTATAAGCGGCCAAAGCCAGCTTCCAGGTCCCGAAGCGATCATACATCATCCGCAGATACCGCGCCCCGCCCTCAAGGTTCTCACCCGGATCGTTGATATCCACCCCCAACCGATCCGCCGTCCCCGGCATCAGCTGCGCAAGGCCCGTGGCCCCCTTGATCGACACCGCCCCGGTGTTCCAGCCGCTTTCCTGCTGCACCAGCCGCAGGAACACATCCTCTGGCACGCCATGCTTGCGAGCGGCGGCCTTCGCGACCTCCAGATACTCACCCTTATACTTGCCGCTGAACCGCTTCACCGGCCCGTCCACGCCCGCCTTCGCATTATCTTTGTTATAATTCGGCTTCAAACGCTCCGAGCCGCTGTAAACCACAGCCAGCCGACCGTCCAACAACGCCATCTGAGATTTCAACGCCGCCGCGCGGTTCTTCTTGCCGCTCAGCTTCAAGCCCTCGGCCTCCGCAGCCCCGCCCGCAGCAAAAGCCACGCCCGCTGCCACCACGACCCTTAAAACCAACGGCGTAAATCGCATGCCAACCCTGTCTTCAGCTTGACCAAATCTCGCGGCACTATAGCGATCTTTGCGCCAAGTTCCAGCGCCGTGATCGGAACCACCCAGCGCTGATCGGCAATCCCTTGCCGCACCCCCGCAAGCTGCCCGGTTGCGGGGCCAGATGGGGCAGTCTATAGAAATTATTAACCACCTGTCACGATGCTGGCGGGGATGAACGGAATCAGGGAGACTAAGATGGCAGGCTCGGTCAACAAGGTGATCATCGTCGGAAATCTGGGCCGCGACCCGGAAGTGCGCAACTTCCCGAACGGCGGCAAAGTGGTGAACCTGCGCATCGCCACCAGCGAGACCTGGCGCGACAAGCAAAGCGGTGAGCGCAAAGAGCGCACCGAATGGCATAGCGTCGCGATTTTCAACGAAAACCTCGGCAAAATTGCCGAACAATATCTGAAGAAAGGCTCGACGGTCTATATTGAGGGCCAGCTGGAAACCCGCAAATGGCAGGACCAATCCGGCGCGGATCGCTACACCACCGAAATCGTGCTGCGGCAGTTCCGCGGCGAGTTGACCCTGCTGGGCGGTCGTGATGGCGGCGGTTCGGGTGGCGGCGGTGGCGATGATGATCGTGGCCGCTATGAAGATCAGGGCGGCGGCGCGGGTGGTGGCGCATCAGGCGGCTACAGCCGGGGCGGCAGCGGTGGCGGTGGTTACGGCGGCGGCTCATCCTCGGGCGGTGGCTCGGGCGGCGGGCGTTCGGATATCGACGACGAAATCCCGTTCTGATCCCGCGATAACTTCGGATAATCTCCCCAATGACCAGCGCCGCGCGCAGTCGCGCCGTCGATGTCCTGAAGCTGATTTTGGCGTTCATGGTCGTCGGCATCCACGCCAATCCCTTCGCCCCCTTGGGGCGGACGGCGATCCTGCTGACCGGAGACGGGCTGTTCCGGCTGGGCGTGCCGATCTTCCTGCTGTTCAACGGCTATTTTCTGCACGCGGCAGTGATCAAACAACGCGGCTGGGGCTATGTGACACATGCAGCCCAGCTTTATGTGCTGTGGATGCTGATTTACCTGCCGCTCTACTGGCCGCTGCTGGCTGCGCGCGGTCTGGGGCCAAACCTGCGCACGCTGCTGTTTGGATACTGGCATCTGTGGTATCTGGCGGGCATGGTGATGGCGGCGGCGCTGGTCGTGGCCATCGCGCAGTGGTCCAGCCGCGCGCTGATCTGCGTCACCGCCCTCAGCTTTCTCGGTGGGCTTGCCGTCACCTATGGCATGGCGTTTGATCTGATCGCCCCCAACAAGGCGATCTTTTCCGACCCACTGCTAGCCAACCGCAATCCGCTGCTGCTCTGCCTGCCCTATATGCTGGCGGGCTTCCTGATCGCGCGCGAAAGCGTCGTGGACCACCTGCGCACCCCTTGGCTGCAAGCCGCAGCTTTGCTAGGCGTGGCACTGGTCTTGGCCGAATCGCTGCTGCTGGCGCAGTTTTCGATCAAGGGCGTGGCGCATGACAACATGATCGCGCTTGGCCTTGCCGCTCCGGCGCTGATGCTGCTGGCTCTGAAAACCCCCGGCACTTTGGCGAGCCGGGTGCTCAGCGACTATGCCTCAGGGATTTACTTCATCCATGTTGCCTTCTGCGCGCTGCTGTTCCGCTTCACCGATTTCGGTCGCCCGGCGATTTATGTCTATGCCGTGGCAGGCTCGATCCTGCTGACTTGGGGGATCCGGCACACCGGCCTTGACCGCCGCTTGCTGTAATCGGCTAAAATATATTCCTGCACTGGACCTTTACCGGACATTCCCTATATAAACACTCAACTAACCGCGTGAGAATGTCATGAACCAGCCGCTGGACCAGATTGAGGGCGCCCCCCTGATCCGCCCGTCATCCACCGAACATCCGCTGTATGAGCAGATCGTTGAGGCCTGTCGCACGGTCTATGACCCGGAAATCCCGGTGAATATCTATGATCTGGGCCTTGTCTATACCATTGATATTTCGCCCGAAAATGCGGTCGAGATTCTGATGACCCTGACCGCCCCCGGCTGCCCGGTGGCAGGCGAGATGCCCGGCTGGGTGCAGGATGCGGTGGAACCCGTCGCAGGCGTAAAAGAGGTCAAGGTCGGCATGACTTTTGATCCGCCCTGGGGGATGGAGATGATGTCGGATGAGGCGCGGTTGGAGCTGGGCTTCATGTAACGCCCTTGCGGGATGTAACACCCTTGCGGGACGCCTGCTGTAATCCTATCTTTGCTGCATAGCTTAAAGGACCAATCCCATGTTCGGCATCCCCGGCAAAGCCGCTGTCACCCTGACCCCCATTGCCGCCAAGCAAATCGCGCGGCTGATGCAGAAGCAAGGCTCACAGGGTCTGCGCATCGGCATCAAGAAAGGTGGCTGCGCGGGTATGGAATACACCATGGATTATGTGGCGGAAGCCAATCCGATGGACGAAGTGGTCGAACAAGACGGCGCGCGGGTGCTGATCGCCCCGATGGCGCAGATGTTCCTGTTCGGCACCGAGATTGATTACGAGATGGACCTTTTGCAAGCAGGCTTCAAGTTCAACAACCCCAACGTGGCCGAGGCCTGCGGTTGTGGCGAAAGCATCAAGTTCAAAGACGCCTGATCTGGCGCGGCTTTTCTGCGGGCGGCACGCCGCCTGATCTCGGGGATCTGATCGCGCGGCTTACGCCGCAAGCCTTTTGAGCGCTTGCGCGCGGTGGGCGCTGGATGCGGCGTTCGGGCTGAATTTGACGCGCCACGTTGGCTGCGCTGTTGGATGAAGTTTGAGTATTTTCAAAAGAGCAAATCCAAGGGCTTTCCCTTGACCGCCCGCTTCGCTAACCCTTTGTCGAACATTGGGAGGATGCGATGAAAAAGCTGGCCGCAGGCAACTGGAAAATGAACGGCAACCGGGCGGCTTTGGCCGAGGTTTCTGCGCTTCTGGCAGCGCATCCAGCCCCCGCCTGCGAGATGCTGCTCTGCCCGCCGACCACATTGCTGGCCGAGATGGCCACCTTGGCCAAAGGATCGGCGCTCTATGTCGGCGGGCAGGATTGCCATGCGAAAGCCTCTGGCGCGCATACCGGTGATATTTCCGCCGCGATGCTGGCCGACGCAGGCGCAAGCCATGTGATCTTGGGCCATTCCGAGCGCCGCGCGGATCATGGCGAAAGCGATGCTTTGGTGCGGGCCAAGGCGGAAGCCGCCATCGCTGCAGGCCTGATCGCCGTGGTGTGTCTGGGCGAAACCGAAGCGGAGCGCGATGCCGGGGACACTCTTGCGGTGATCGGCGCGCAGCTGGACGGTTCTGTGCCCAGCCACGCCACCGCCGCGCAACTGGTGCTGGCCTATGAGCCGGTCTGGGCCATCGGTACCGGGCGCACCCCGACTTTAGAACAAATTGCCGAGGTTCACGCTTTCCTGCGCGCCCGCCTGACCGCGCATATTGGTGCGGAGGCCGCGAAAACCCGGCTGCTCTACGGCGGTTCGGTCAAGCCCTCCAATGCCGCCGAGATATTCGCGGTGCCGGATGTCAATGGCGCTTTGGTCGGCGGGGCCAGCCTGAAAGCCGTGGATTTCGGTGCGATTGTCGCCGCCCTCGCCGCAGCCTGACCTGCGCGCGTCGCGGACGGATCAGCCCGCCCCGGCGCACCCTGTTAGACCCTTCATATGAGCGCACAAGCCAACACCCCCGCCACGCCCGCCCCCAGCCTGCTGGGCGCAAACCTGATCTGCATGGCCTCGATGTTGATCTGGGCCGCAGGCCTGCCTGCCGCCGATTTCATCATCCCGCTGCTGCCTGCCGATCAGCTCAGCGCGTTGCGGATGGGCCTCGCCGCCCTCGCCTTGTTGCCGGTCTGGGCGTTGATGGAGGGGCCGGGGGCCTTCCGGCGCGTCAACTGGCTGAAAGGCATCGCCGTCGGTAGCCTGATCGGTCTTGGCGCGTGGCTTCTGATTCAGGGCCAGGCCCGCGGTGGCGCGGTGACTGCGGCGGTGATCTCGGCCACTCTGCCGGTGGTTGGCATCGCTTTAGAAGTCGCGCTGGATGGCCGCAAACTCAGCGTCGCGCTGGTGCTTGGCCTGTTGCTGTCGCTGGCCGGGGGGATGATGGCGCTGGATTTCAAGGCGGGGGGCAT
>CAYLYV010000039.1:0-32421 GCA_964387655.1 uncultured Cypionkella sp.
CATCGCGTAGGGGATGCCGGATTGCTGGCTGTAGCCGATGGCGGCGGGGGTGCCTGAATCGGGGACGGGGCAGACCAGATCGGTGTCAACCGGGGCTTCTTTGGCGAGCTCAACGCCAATGGCGTGGCGGGTTTCATAGACGGAGCGGCCGCCGAGGATGCTGTCGGGGCGGCTGAAATAGACGTGTTCGAAGATGCAGAAGCGGGATTTGGCGGGGGCGAAGGGGCGGGTGGAGTTTACTTTTCCGTCTTCGATGACCACCAATTCGCCGGGTTCGATTTCACGCACGAAATCGGCGCCGATTATGTCCAGGCCGCAGGTCTCGGACGAAAGCGCCCAAGCGGAATCGCCGATGCGACCCAGAACCAACGGGCGCACACCCAAGGGGTCGCGGACGCCGATCAGTTTGGTGCGGGTCATGGCGACCACCGAGAATGCACCTTCGACACGGCGCAGGGCGTCTTTGATGCGTTCGGAGATGTTCTTTTGGATCGAACGGGCCATCAGGTGAATGATGCACTCGGAATCTGACGAGGATTGGAAGATCGAACCACGCTCGATCAACTCGCGGCGCAGGGCGGCGGCGTTGGTGAGGTTGCCGTTATGGGCGATGGCGGCACCACCCATGGAAAACTCGCCAAAGAACGGCTGCACGTCGCGGATCGCGGTGGCCCCTTTCGATCCGGCGGTGGAATAGCGGACATGGCCGATGGCCAGCGACCCCGGCAGGGTTTCCATCACATCGGGCTTTGTGAAGTTGTCGCGGACATAGCCGAAGCGGCGGGCCGAGTTGAAGCCGGTTTTCGGATCATACGAAACGATGCCGCCCGCTTCCTGGCCGCGGTGTTGCAGGGCATGGAGGCCGAGCGCCACAAAGTTTGACGCATCGGACACGCCGATCACGCCAAAAATGCCGCATTCCTCCTTCAGCTTATCATCGTCAAAAGGATGGGCATAGAAGGGTTGCATGGAGCCTCCGAATCCGGGTTCGTTCTGCGCCTTCCCTTTAGGCCCAACCGGGGGCGGTGTCACCCCCTGAAAACCCCTCCAGTTGCTGCAATGCGGCATAGCCGCTGTGCATCAGTTGGAGGGTGCGGTTTCGGCTGCGGGTGCAGGTGCGGGCGTGACGGGGGTGGTGGCGGCACAAGTCGCGGTCAACTCGTTGTAGCGGGCAACGACCCAGTTCGGCGCATCGGTGGGGACGGCTGCGTTGATATCGCCTTGAAACGAGGCGAAAATCTTTGCCGAGCGCGAATTGTCGACCATCGCCACGGTATTGGCCGCAACGGCGCGGTCGTAGACCAGAAACGCGATGCCCACCAGCAACACGCCGCGCACGACGCCGAAAAGGAAGCCTACGCCTTGATCCAAGCCGCCCAGAACCGAGCGCTGCACCACAGAAGAAAACAATGGCGTGAACAAAGCCGCGACGATCAGGCCGACAGCGAAAACGGCGGCGAAGCCTGCGATCAGCGAGAGTTCGCAGTTTTCAAGGAAGGAGCCAACACCGGGGATTTCTTTCACCAAGGGCTGCGCTTGGGCGGCAAACATATAGGCGAGCACAGCAGCACCCACCCAGCCGACAATCGCCATCGCCTCGCGCACGAAACCGCGCGAATAGGCGAGGATTGCCGACAGCACGATGATGCCAGCAACGCCCGCATCAACAAGGGTAAAACCTTCCATCTTCCGCTCCTTAAGGCTTAGCCCGCCCAAACATTTCCCCGAGGCGTTAGCCGGCCCCGAACATTTCTCCGACGAAAGCGGTGAGGTCCGGCATTTGCCGCACGTTCATGCCCTCGACTTGCCCAAGCTTTGATCCTTTGGGCGCGATTGCCTGTGAGAAACCAAGTTTTGCGGCTTCTTTCAACCTGTTTTCGGTCTGACTGACCGGACGCAGCGCCCCGGAGAGGCTGATTTCTCCGAATAATACGGTTTCGGGCGGGATGCTGACGTCTTCGCGGGCGGAAATCAGGGCGGCGGCGACGGCGAGATCGGCGGCAGGCTCGGTCACGCGCATCCCGCCTGCGACGTTGAGGAAGACATCAAGGCCCGCAAACGGGATGCCGCAGCGGGCTTCGAGTACCGCAAGGATGGTGGAGAGACGGCCTGAGTCGAGACCAACGACCGTGCGGCGCGGGGTGCCGAGCGGCGAGGGCGCGACGAGGGCTTGGATTTCGGTCAAGACGGGTCTGGTGCCTTCAATACCTGCGAAAACGGCGGAACCGGGGGTCGGCTCGCCGCGTTCGGACAAGAACAGCGCCGAAGGGTTAAGCACTTGTTGCAGCCCGTCGCCGGTCATCTCGAACACGCCGATCTCATCCGCCGGGCCGAAGCGGTTTTTCACGGCGCGTAAGATTCGGAAGTGGTGGCCGCGCTCGCCTTCGAAATAGAGCACGGTGTCGACCATGTGTTCGACCACGCGTGGGCCTGCAATCTGGCCGTCTTTGGTGACATGGCCGACAAGGATCACCGCCACGCCGCGCCGCTTGGCGAAGGTGACGAGTTCATGGCACGCGGCGCGGACCTGAGACACCGAGCCGGGGGCGGAATCGACGGTATCGAGCCACATGGTCTGGATACTGTCGATGATCGCAAGACCGGGGCGTTCGCTGTCGAGCGTGGTCAGGATGTCGCGCAGGTTGGTTTCGGCCCCCAAGGCGACGGGGGATTGCGTCAGGCCCAGCCGGGCGGCGCGCATCTGCACTTGGGCGGTGGCTTCCTCGCCTGAGATATACAGGCATTTGACACCCTGACGCGAGAAGGACGCTGCGGCTTGCAGCAGCAGGGTGGATTTGCCGATGCCGGGGTCGCCGCCAACGAGGATGGCGGATGCAGGCACAAGGCCGCCGCCCAACACGCGGTCTAACTCATCAATACCGGAGGAGGCGCGGGGCGGGGCTTCGCCGATGGTGGCAAGGTCGGTCAGATGGATGGCGCGACCCTTGCCTCCCAGGGCTTTCGGGCCAGCCGACAGCGGGGCTTCTTCGATCAGCGTGTTCCAGCCGCCGCAGCCTTCGCATTTGCCGATCCATTTGCGATGCGATGCACCGCAGGTGGTGCAGGTGAAGGTGGGGGAGTTTTTGCTCATGAAGGTTCAATGCCCGGAAATCGGCTGCGCCTCAAGATGTTTCCGTTTTGTGCGAGATCAGCAGCGAGGCGAGGATGCAGGCGGTGAACAGGTAGAGGCCCCATGCGGTCTCGATGGTGACATAGCCCGCGCCTTTGGCGATGACGAGGTAGAGCGCGATCAGGAAGACCTCGGCCATCGCGAGTTTGCCCAGGATGTGCAGGGCGGGTAGGGTTTTGGGCGACATGAGATGAAAGTGGATCAGCGTCAGGCCAAGGGTTTTGGCGAAGGGGGCGAAGATGGCAAGGAAGGTGACCAGCAGGGCGAAGGCGGGGTCGCTGCCCCACAAAGATTGCAGGCCGGTGATGACGGAAATTTCATCCATACCGAAGATTGGCAGCAATGCGGCGCGCAAGAGGGGCGCGAACCATGCGATCGGGAACAGGATCAGCAGGACAAGATTGGCGTATTTCACAGCAGTGCCAAGGTGAGCAGGATCGCGGCGAGGGGGAGCGAGAAGGCAAAGCCGATCAGGCCGTAACCCAAGGCTCCGACAATGCCGCCGAGCAGGAAGGTGCCAAGCAGTTGCAAAAGGATGCTGAGTTTGGCGCGGTCGGCGCTGATCGGGCTATGGAAGGCGCGGCCATAGACGGCGCGGCCGAGTTCTATCCCGACATCGGTGATCATGCCGGTGGCATGGGTGGTGCGGATGCGAGCGTAAGAGATTTTGGTGATGGTGGCGTTTTGCAGGCCCATGATGAAGCACAAGAGGCCCAAGCCGATCGGATGGGCGAGGGTTTCGGGCAGCGGGCTTGCCCCCAAGGCCGCGAGAGCTGCGAGCAGTGCGCCTTGCAAGCCGATGGGCAGGGAATATTGCCGCGTGGGTTTATGGGCGCGGCCCCAGTTGATCACGATGGCAGAGGTGGCGGCACCGCAGATGAACAGACTGATCGCAAACAGGCTTTGGCCAACCAGAGCGAGATTTTGCAGCACGAGATTATCGGCGAGGGCCGACAGATACCCCGTCATATGTGAGGTATAGCTGCCGAGCAGGATAAAGCCGCCCGCGTTGGCCGCGCCCGCGATGCCCGCGAGGATCAGCGCCAAAGCGCGGTCCGAGGCTGCGGCGCGGTGGTGGGCTGCGATCAGCCGGACGCGGCGCAGCGCCATGGATTTGGGCCCGGTTGCGCGGTTTGGCTTTTCGGGGTCGGATTTCGGCACGCTGGACATGGGGGCTCGGGGCTGGGGTTGGGGCCAGTGTTACGCCCTGTGCCGCCCGGTGCAAGGGCGCTATTTGCCGGGTTTCGGCAAAGCGACCATATTGGCGTCGCGGTGATCTTCGAGATCTAAATCATAACCCAAGGTCGGTAGGATTTCTTTCAGATCAGCCTCTCGCCGTTTCAACTGCTTTTGTGCCTGCATTTCTTCGGCCCGCACCAGCAGCAGGGTCAGGCCGAGTTGCAGCCACATGCCTGCGTTGGGCGGGGTGGTGCCACCGAAGAACAAAGCGATTTATGGCCAAGGCAGCAGGCCAAGGGCGGCGGCGCGGCTGTCTCCGATCAAAATCAAAGCCAGTGCCACGCTCAGGCCCTGCGCGCTGGTTTGCATCACGATGCGCGCCGTCTGCGCTGTCTCGTGCCAATCCACCGCCTTGATACCCGCACAGCGCTTGGGCTTTGGCCCGCGCGTTTCTGAGCTGTATCTTTCCGAATTGTCGCAATTATTCAAACATTTTTCTTAAATCACAGGGTGTTATCGATCAAAGCTTGGGCAGAAGCATGGTTGATTCTGGCTGGGAAACAGGGCTGCAACCTACGCGGGAAATCGGCGCAGGTCAGGCCAAAAGCGCGGCAAAGGCCAGCGCTGCGATCACCAGTGCTGCGCAGAGAATCACCAACAGATGCGCCCAGCGGGGATGCAGGCCCGAGCGCCACGCCTCACGTAGCCAGTCCTGTAGCACATAGCCGTAGGTGAAGAGCGTCATCGAGCGGTTCACGCCAAGAAGGTCGGTGTCGGTCGGATGCCACGGGGCGAGCATCCAGAGCGTCAGTGCGACGCTGGTGATCACTTGAACCCAAGCGAGAATCCGATCATCCGAGCGCGCGTTCAGGCTGGCAATGCCGGCAATGGCGATGCTGGCGGGCAGGAGTGCAATGGTGAGGGCGGGCAAGGGCCGCTCAACCAGTGTGATCAGTTGGGCTGCGAGGGTCAGCGGTTCGGTCATCGCCTTGGCCCGTTCATCTGACAGATTCGATGGGGCCTTCGGCGCGGCCATGAATGAATTGTTGCAGATAGGGATCGTCGGCTTGGTCCATATCCGACACCGGGCCTGTCCAGCGGATCAGCCCATCATGCAGCATCGCCACCCGGTCGGCGATGGCGCGGACCGAGGACATATCATGGGTGATCGTCATCGCGGTCGCCCCCATTTCGGTGACAATCTCGCGGATCAGTTCGTTGATCACGCCAGACATGATCGGATCCAGCCCGGTGGTGGGCTCGTCAAAGAAGATGATCTCGGGTTCGGCGGCGATGGCGCGGGCGAGGCCGACGCGTTTTTGCATGCCCCCGGACAGCTCGCCGGGGAACAGATCCGCGGTTTCGGGTTTCAGGCCGACACGGCGGAGTTTTTCGATGGCGATGGCGCGGGCTTGGTCTTTCGGCAGCTTGGTGGCCCCACGCATCAGACGGAAGGCGACGTTTTCCCAGACGCGCAGTGAGTCAAACAGCGCTCCGCCTTGGAACAACATGCCGAAGCGGGCGAGGAACGCATCACGATTGGCTTCGCGCACATCTGCACCGTCCAGCGTGATGCGGCCTGAATCGGGGGTGACGAGGCCGAGGATGGATTTCAGCAGCACGGATTTGCCGGTGCCGGACCCACCGATTACCACCATGCTCTGCCCGCGCGGGATGGTCAGATTGACGCCACGCAGAACGTGGTTTTTACCGAAGGATTTGGCGACGCGGGAAAGTTCTATCATGATCCGAACATCACCGAGGTCAGCACGAAGTTGGCGGCCAGGATCAGGATCGAGGCGGTGGCGACGGCGTTCTTGGTGGCCGATCCCACGCCCTGCGCACCGCGACCCGAGGTCATGCCGTAATAGCAGCCGATCAGGGTGGCGATGAAGCCGAACACAGCACCCTTGATCAGCGAGGACACCACATCCGGGGTTTGCAGGAAATCCAGCGTGTTCTTGATGTAGCTGGCGCGGTTGAAGCCCAGCTGCTCGGTTGACACCAGAAAGCCGCCCATGATGCCGATGATATCGCCGACGCCGACCAGCAGAGGCACGGTGAGAAAGCCTGCCAAGACACGCGGCACGGTGAGGTATTTCATCGGGTTGGTCGACAAAGTGGTGAGGGCGTCGATCTGCTCGGTGACTTTCATCGTGGCGATTTCGGCGGCGATGGAAGATGTGACGCGGGCGGCGATCATCAGGCCGACCAGCACGGGCCCAAGTTCGCGCACCATGCCGATGGCGACGATCTGCGGCACCACGGCCTCGGCGGAAAAGCGTTGGCCACCGGCGTAGATTTGCAAGGCGAGCGCGCCGCCGGTGAAGATCGCGGTGAGGCCAACGACGGGGAGGGAAAGCCAGCCGACCTGCATCAGTGCGGTGAAGAATTCGCGGCGGTAGAACGGCGGGCGGATGATATGGAACAGGGTCAGGGCGGCGTAAATCGCGATGCGGCCTATGGCTGCCAGAGCGTTGAAGGTGGCACGTCCTAGGTTTGCTAGGGCGGAGGCTGGCAGGGCAAGCAGGCTCACGCGGTGCCCTCGTAATAGCGGCGGATGTAGCGGGGGCTGAGGCTGGTCAGAATTTCATAGCCGATGGTGCCTGCGATATCGGCCAACTCATCGACGGTTTGGTTGGGGCCGATGATGTCGAGCGCGCGCGGGACTTCGGCCAGATGGCTGATATCGACGGTGATCAGATCCATCGAAACCCGGCCAATCAGCGGGCAGGGCGTGTCGCCATCCCAGAGCACGGCATTGTTCGACAGGGTGCGGGGCAGACCGTCAGCATAGCCCGCCGAGACGGTTGCGACGACCGAGGGCGCTTCGGCCACCCAAGCGCAGGCATAGCCGACGGCCTCGCCGGGGGCAACATCGCGGGTCTGGATGATCGGCAACGACAGGGTGACGGCGGGGCGGGCGGCTTCATAGGGGCGGCCCCCGTAAAGGCCGATGCCGGGGCGGGTCAGGTCGAAATGGTATTTTGCGCCCAAGAGGATGCCGCCCGTGGCCGCGAGCGAGCGCGGCACGCCGGTGCCGTTGGTCATGGCGAGGAAGGTGGCGAGCTGGGTCTCGTTGAGGCCATGGTCGGGATCGTCGGCGCAGGCGAGGTGTGACATCAGAAGTTCGGGGCCCGCTTCCAGCACGAAGGGGGCAATCGCCTCCCATTCGGGTTCTTCCATGCCGAGGCGGTTCATCCCGGTGTCGAGTTGCACGCCGAAAGCATGGCCGGGCAGCGATTCGAGATGGCGGGTGACTTGGTCGAGGCTGTTCAGCATCGGGGTCAGGTCAAGATCACCGATCATATCGGTGTCGCCTGCCATATGGCCCGACAGGATGCAGATCTGCGGGCCTGGGCCGAGGACTTGCCGCAAGGTCGCACCTTCCTCGGTGACGGCCACGAAGAAGCGGCGCGCACCGGCTTGGGCAAGGGCGCGGGCGACCCGCGTGATGCCAAGGCCGTAAGCGTCGGCTTTGACCACGGCTGCGGTCTGCACCCCCGAAGCGGAGGCTTTATCCAAGGCGCGCCAGTTGGCGGCGATGGCGTCGAGGTCGATGGAGAGGGTTGCTGTAGACATGGCTTGGTTTTGACAGGGCCGCGCGCGGGGTCAAGGGGGAATTCGCGGGTGAGCGTGATAGCAGTGCGGTCTCGGGGGCCATCGAGGCCCCGCTCAACCGCTGCTGCCGCTGGGATTTGCTGGATGCGTCGGATCTGTGGAAGGGTTCGGAGCCTCCGGCGGGAGTATTTCAGAAAGAGCAACTTGGTGGGGAAGTGAGAGGTTTTTCGAGGTCAGCTGCCGATGGCGCGGTCGAGATGGGTGTAGCCGCCATCAACGAACAACCATTGCCCGGTGGTATGGGCGGAGCGGGGGGAGAGGGCGAAGACGGTGGTGGCGGCAATCTCGCGTGCTTCGGTCATGCGCTGACCCAAGGGGATACGGGCGGTGATTGTGGCTTTTTGCGCGGCGGGATCGGGGAAGCTTTGCAGCCAGGCCTCGTACATCGGGGTTAAGACTTCCGCCGGGATTACCGCGTTGACCCGCACACCCCATGGCGCGAGGGCGGCGGCCCATTCGCGGGTGAGACCGAGTTGGGCGGCTTTGGCGGCAACATAGGCCGAGGTGCCGCCCTGTCCGGTGACGGCAGTTTTCGAGGCGATGTTGACGATGGCCCCGCAGCTTGCCTTGAGGTCGGCTTGCAGCAGGTGGGCGAGGGTATAGTAGTGCAGCAGGTTCTGATCGAGCGAAGCGCGGAAGGCTTCGGGTGGGGTGTCGAGGCCGAGGCTGTCATTTGCGCCTGCGTTGTTGACCAAGCCGTAGATTTGGCCCCATTGGCTTTGGGCCTGGGTGACGGCGCGGCGGCAGTCTGCGTCACGCGACAGATCGGCTTGCAGCCAGCCGGATTTGGGGCTGAGGGCTTTGAGTTCTGTGAGGACGTCTGCGGGCGGTGTGCGGCGGGCGAAGATGACCGGGATGGCACCTTCTTCGGCGAGGGTTTGGCTGATTGCCGCGCCAATGCCTGCGCCGCCGCCAGTGACGATCACCACTTTGTCCTTAAGCCCCAGATCCATTGCTGCCTCGCCCCGTTATGTTGCGACATGCTGACGGTTGCCATCGGGCTTGCCAAGGGGCAACGCTGTTCGGGCAGGCTTGGGGTTTGGTCGGGCTTTGGCAACAGGAGACAGCCTATGGCGCGCGGCGATGACGATCAGGTTCGGGGCAGTGGCCCCCACGTTGAGACCGTCGTTGGAGGTAGGGTCGCAAACCGCCACGTTGCGGGACAGGCGGGCGACGACAGCGCTGAGCGCAGCCATCACCAGGGACAAGACTATGATCTGCTGTTGGCAGGGCTGACATGGGCGGGGCTGTGCGTGGCTTTGCTGGATGCGTTTCTATTGCCCCTGCCGCCGCTGCTTGTGCAGGGCGCGTTGCTGGTGGCTTATCTGGCCGGGGGCGTTCCGGCGGGGTTGGTGGCATTGCGGGAGTTGTTCCGCGCAGGGCGTCTCGACATTGATCTGCTGATGGTGGTGGCGGCCCTCGGGGCGGCGTCGGTCGGGGGCGCGCTGGAAGGCGCGGTTTTGCTGGCGTTGTTTTCACTGTCGGGCGCGCTGGAGCATCGCGCCATGGGGCGGGCACGGCGCGCGGTGGAGGCTTTGATGGCGCTGCGGCCCGATACCGCGCTGCGGTTGCGGGCCGATGGCAGCCAAGAGGAGGTCGCGGTTGCGCTGCTGCTGGTGGGTGATCGGCTGGTGCTGCGTCCGGGCGCACGGGTTCCGGTGGACGGGCAAGTGCAGGAAGGTGCGGGTGCTGTAGATGAAAGCACCATCACCGGTGAGGCGATGCCGGTCAACAAGGCGGCGGGCGATGCGCTGCACGAGGCGACGGTGAACCTGCACGGTGTGCTGGTGATGCAGGTGACGCGGGATCTGGCATCGAGCACGGTGGCGCGGATGATCGCCTTGGTCACCGAAGCGCAGGCGATGAAAGCGCCGTCGGAGCGATTCTCGGAATGGTTTGGCGCGCGCTATACTGTGGCGGTGCTGGTTGGCTCTGCGCTGGTGCTGGCGGTGCTTCTGGCGATGGGCTGGTCGTTTCAGGATGCGATGTACCGCGCGGCCACGGTGCTGGTGGCGGCAAGCCCCTGCGCGGTGGTGATCTCGGTTCCGGCGGCGATCCTGTCGGCATTGGCTGCGGCGGCGCGGGGTGGAGTGTTGTTCAAGGGGGGCGCGGCGCTGGAAATGCTGGCCGAGGTGCGGGCTTATGCTTTTGATAAGACAGGAACTTTGACCACGGGGCGAGCTGAAGTGAGCGATTTGGTGATCTTGGAAGGCGATGAGGCTGGATTTTTGGCTTTGCTGGCCGGGATTGAGGCATCCTCCGAGCATCACATTGCGGCGGCGGTTTTGCGGGCGGCAGAGGCGCGCGGTGTGGCGGCGGTTGTGGTGCAGGACGTGCAGGCTTGGCCCAGTGAGGGCATCACCGGCACAGTTGCAGCGGGACCGCTGTGGGCCGGAAACGTGCGGATGGCGGCGCGGATGGGGGCGGATCTGACGCATCCGGCTTTGACGAAATTGCAGGCCGGGGCGCAGACCATCGTCTACCTGGGCCGGGGGGAGCGGGTGCTGGGCGCGGTGGCGGTGGCGGATACGCCGCGTGCGACGGCGGCGGCAGGCGTGGTCGCTCTGCGCGATGTGGGGGTGACGCAAATCGCGATGATGACGGGGGATCGCCGCGAGGTGGCTTTGCGGATTGCGGCCGAGCTTGGGATGCGCCCCGACGAGGTGTTCGCCGGGCTGATGCCTGCTGACAAGGTGCGGCTGGTCGATGATCTGGCAAAGCAGGGGCGGGTCGCGTTTGTCGGCGACGGGGTGAATGACGCAGGCGCGCTGGCGCGGGCGGATGTCGGCATTGCGATGGGGGCCGCGGGCAGTGAGGTGGCATTGCAGGCGGCCGATGTGGCGCTGCTGTCGGATGATATGGCGCGGCTGGCTCTGGCGCACCGGCTGGCGCGGCGCACCGCACGGGTGATCAAGCAGAACCTTGGCTTTGCCATTGGCGCGATGGCGGTGCTGGTGGTGGGAGGCTTGTTCTTCAACCTGCCGCTGCCCTTGGCGGTGATCGGCCATGAAGGCGGCACCTTGTTGGTGGTGCTGAACGGGCTGCGTTTGCTGCGCGATCCGATCCGGGTGGGGTAATCTGGGAACGGGGGCGGTCTCGGCCCCCATCAAGGGGGCGCTCGGCCGCGCTGCCGGGGAATGAGGTGGAAAGCGGGGCGCTTGGGGCTGGCCTGCGCCTCCGGCGGGGATATTTGCACCAATGTGAATGGTAAGGGGATGGGCACTTCGGCAGGCCGTGTGATGGCCTGATGGCCTGGATTGGTCGGGTGTTGGGGCGTGGCTGCCCTAAAACCCCACGTCGTCGCCGGGGCCGGAGCCTTGCCATTGTTTGGCGAGGTTGCCGAAGCGGGTGAAGCGGCCCTCGAACGACAGTTCCACCGAGCCGATGGGGCCATGGCGCTGTTTGCCGATGATGACTTCGGCTTTGCCACGCACCTGCTCCATCACCACCTGCCACTGGGCGATCTTTTCCAATTCGTGATCACCGGGCTTTTCACGTTCTTTATAATATTCATCGCGGTAGACGAACATCACCACATCGGCGTCTTGCTCGATCGAGCCGGATTCGCGCAGATCGGACAGTTGCGGACGTTTGTCTTCGCGGGATTCGACTTGCCGGGACAGCTGCGACAGCGCGATCACCGGGATGTTCAGCTCCTTCGCGATGGCCTTCAGGCCTTGGGTGATTTCCGAAACTTCCTGCACCCGGTTGTCACCTTTGCCGGTGCCTTTCAGCAGTTGCAGGTAGTCGATGATCAGCACATCCAGCCCATGCGTGCGCTTCAGGCGGCGGGCGCGGGCTGCCACTTGGCTGATCGGCAAAGCGGGGGTGTCGTCGATATAAAGCGGGCAGGATTCCAAGGATTTTGCGGCTTCGACGAATTTGCGGAACTCAAATTCCTGCATGTCGCCACGGCGGATTTGCTCGGAGGGGACTTCGGAGGCCTCGGACAGAATTCGCGCGGCAAGCTGTTCCGAGCTCATCTCGAGGCTGAAGAAGCCGACGACGCCGCCTTCGACCGCGCCCTCATGGCCGTCATGGGTGCGGCCGCGTTTGTAGGCTTTGGCGATGTTGAAGGCGATGTTGGTGGCGAGCGAGGTTTTGCCCATCGACGGGCGGCCTGCGAGAATCAGCAAGTCGGAGGCGTGCAAGCCGCCGAGTTTTTTGTCCAGATCGACGAGGCCGGTGGAGATGCCCGCCAGACCGCCGCCGCGTTGGTAGGCGGCGTTGGCGACGTTGACGGCCTCGGTCACGGCTTTCAGGAAGGATTGGAAGCCGCGTTCGGCGACGCCTTGCTCGCCGAGTTTATAAAGCCGCTGTTCGGCCTCGATGATCTGGTCTTTGGGCTCGGAATCAATCTCGACCTTGGCGGCTTTGGCGGTCAGATCGCGGCCCAGAGACATCAGCTCGCGCCGCACGGCGAGGTCGTAGATCATCTGCGCATAATCGCGGGCGGCGTAGGAGGAAATCGCGGCCCCGGCGAGGCGGACGAGATAGGACGCCCCACCAAGTTCTTTCAAGCCTTCATCCTCCTCGAAGTAAATCTTCAGGGTGACGGGCGAGACGAGGGCGTTTTTCTGGATGCGGGCAGCGCTGCGTTCAAAGATGCGCTGATGCACGGGATCAAAAAAATGCTCGGGCTTCACGAGAGAAGCGATGCGGTCATAGACATCGTTGTTGGTCAGGATCGCGCCCAGCAGTTGCTGCTCGGCCTCGATGTTATGCGGCAGCGCCTCGGTTTCCGCGGTGGCGGCAAGCGCGGGCGGCATCGGGCGGAGGGTGGCGAGTTCGTTCATAGGCTGCCTCTTGCTCTGACCCGGACATACCGGACAAGGGGGCGTTATTGCCCCAAATTGGCCCGCTGCGATAGCAGGCATATCTCTGTAGATAAGTCGCGCTTGAGTCGTGGTCACCCACCCGACACTACCACATCTTGCGGAGCTTGGGGCCGCAATCCACCAAAAACCGGAGCTGTGGGCGGAGTTGTTCACAAACCGCCCACAGAGTCGCCCCCGGGAAATCTTGGCGCTATTTTGCGGCGCGGGCGGCTTGCCAAGCGCGGGGATCGTGCAGGAAGCTCTCGACTTCCGCCAAGGTCTTGGCATCGAAAGATCCTTGCGCGCGGGCTTCAGCGAGGACGTCCCACCAAGTGCAGAGGTGATGCAGGGCGACACCGTGATCGGCGAGGCGCTGGGTGGTCTCGGGGAAGATGCCGTAATAGAAAATCACCGCTGTATGGGCGCAGGTGGCGCCGGTCTCGCGGATGGCATCGACGAAGGACAGTTTAGAGCCGCCGTCGGTGGTCAGATCTTCCACCAGCAGCACGCGCTGGCCTTCGGTCATCACACCTTCAATGCGGGCGTTGCGGCCGTAGCCTTTGGGTTTTTTGCGGATGTAGGTCATCGGCAAAGCAAGACGCTCGGCCACCCATGCGCCGAAGGGGATGCCTGCGGTTTCACCGCCCGCGATGTTGTCGAAGGCCTCAAAACCTGCGTCGCGCATCACGGTGACGGTCAGAAAATCCATCAAAGTGGCGCGGATGCGGGGGTAAGAGATCAGCTTGCGGCAGTCAATATAGGTCGGGCTGGGCAAGCCGCTTGCCAAAGTGAACGGAGTTTCGGCGTTGAAATGCACCGCCTTGATTTCCAGCAGCGCGCGGGCGGTGAGGCGGGCGATTTCGGACGCTGGGGGGAAGGTTGTCGGGATCATGGCGGTTCCTGTTGGTTTTTCATCTGTTCTTAAATATCCCCGCCGGAGGCTTCTGTGGCAGATGCAGGACGCTCTGCGGGGGATATTTAAGAACAGATGAATGGCTAGGGCAGGCTTAGGCTTCGACGTGCCAATGCACGGGGAAGCCGGGGTTGAAGACGGTGACTGGGCCTGCTTCGGTGAGGATTTTCTCGGGGAAGCTTTGCGGTTGTTCGTGTTTGACGAGGGTGAGTTTCGTCTCGTTAACCGGCAGGCGGTAGAAGGCGGGGCCGTTGAGGCTGGCAAAGGCCTCTAAGTGGTGCAGGGCGGCTTCTTCCTCGAACACATGCGCCAGAAGTGGCATGGTGTTGGTGGCGGTGAAGCAGCCCGCGCAGCCGCAGGCATGTTCTTTCAGGGCGTCAACATGGGGGGCAGAATCGGTTCCGAGCAGGAAGCGGGCCTCGCCGGATGTGGCGGCGGCGCGCAAAGCGAGGCGGTGCTTTTCGCGTTTCGCCACCGGCAGGCAATAGTAATGCGGCTTGATGCCGCCGGCGAGGATGTGATTGCGGTTGATGATCAAATGATGCGTGGTGATGGTGGCGGCTAGATCATCACCGCCTGCACGGGCGTATGCGACGCCTTCTTCGGTGGTGATATGCTCCATCACCACCCGCAGGCCGGGGATGCGGCGGCGTAATGGGTCGAGGATAGTGTCGATGAACACAGCCTCGCGGTCGAAGATATCCACGGAAGGGTCAGTGACTTCACCGTGCAGGCAAAGCGGCAGGCCGATCTCGGCCATTTTCTCCAAGACAGCTTGGACTTTCGAGAAATCCGCGACGCCGGAATGTGAGTTGGTGGTGGCACCAGCGGGATAGAGTTTCACCGCTTTCACCAGACCCGAGGCGGTCGCAGCGGCGACGTCGGCGGCGTCAGTGGTTTCGGTCAGATACAGCGTCATCAGCGGCTGAAAGCCCGATCCTGCCGGAAGGGCTGCCATGATCCGGTCGCGGTAGGCCTGTGCCTGTGCGCCTGTCACCACCGGCGGCACCAGATTGGGCATGATCAAAGCGCGGGCGAAATGCCGCGCGGTTTCGGGCAAGACGCCCTTCAGCATCGCGCCATCGCGCAGGTGCAGGTGCCAGTCATCGGGGCGGCGAAGCGTGAGGCTTTGTGTCATGGCGACCCAGATAGCGCAGGCCCCGGTGATTCTCTAGGGGGGGAAGTGGCGCAGGCTTGCGACAACTTGCTGTGTTGTTTCGGGGCTATGCGTCCTGCGCAGGGAGGTGATGCGCAAAAGCCCTTGCTGCGGCGGGGCATAGGGCTACATGCTTGCGACAACCTGTTCAGGAGAACACGATGAAGCTGATGACCCCGATGGATTTTATCGCCCCGGCGCTGGAGGCGAGCCACATCATGGCGGAATCGCAGATGGTGATCGGGATGCGGCTGGCGGGCATGGCGGGGCTCTGGCCAATGGCGGAAACGGAAACCAATCAGATGCTGGCGGAAAAGCTGTCGGCGGGGATGGATTCGGCACATGCCGCGTTGCGCACCGGCATGGCGGGCGGTAACATTTCTGATGTGGCGATGGCGGCGATGCAGCCGGTGCGGGCAACAACCCGCGCCAATGCCAAGCGCTTGCAGCGCAATGTGACGGGCGGCTGAGGCCAAGCCCGCGAACGGGGGGGAAGTCGATGCGGTTGGCGTGGTTGGGATGTGTGGCGGCGCTGACGGCAATGCCTGCGGTGGCGCAGGATGTCGATTGCGCCACGGCTGAGGTGCAAATGGAGCTGACCTATTGCGCCGAGCAGGATTGGTTGGCCGCCGATGCCGATCTGAATGCGGCTTATGGCGTGGCACGGGACTTGATGCAGGGCATCGACGCAGAGCTTGAGGCGTCTCAGCGCGGCGCGGCGGATTATTTGCGCGACGGTCAGCGGGCTTGGGTCACGTTCCGCGATGCGACTTGCGCGGCGGAGGGTTATACGATGCATGGCGGATCGGCGGAGCCGATGGTGATCTATGGCTGTCGGGCACGCCTGACCGAGCAGCGCACCGCTGATCTTGAGGCGATGGCAGAGGAATACTAGGGCTGGGGCTATCTCCTTGCCCCGAGCGCGCCGCTTATTTGCGCGCGCCCTTGCGGATTACGCCTCCGCCCCCGACATCCGCTCCGTCAGTTTCGCCAGACGCCGCGCGAAGCTGGGCGCGCGCAGGCGGTGGATGACCGAGCGGCAGACCATGATTGCCAATTTGGTGCGCCCGGTGTTTTCGGTTTTGGCGAGGATGGCGCGCAGATAGGGCGAGTAATGCCGCCGCGCCCGCCACAGCACCGCGAAGCTTTGCACGGTCAGGGTGCCCGCCATCGCCTGATCAACCAGAGCGGGTAGAATACCGCTGCCGACCAGCGCGGTTTCCAGCGTATCGCCCATATGCCGGGCCGACAGCCGGGTAATATAGGGCGCACGGAACAGGCTGGCGTGCATCGCCTCGGCGGCGATGGTGGGGTCGTGGATCACCACGGCAGTTCCGGCACCTTCCAGCATGTCGGGCGCATAGCCGTAGCGTGAGGTGAAATCGAGCCTGCGGGCGGCAAGATCGCGCCGATCCCAGCGCGACTGCGCAGGTTCGAGCGTGGCGCGCGGGTTCAACGCCAGCACTTGCGCGCCCGGTGCGGTCACCGCAAAGGCACAGGCCGCATAGCCCGCCATGCCTGCGCCATAGAACAAAACCTGATCGAAATCTTCAAAGAACGCATCATCGACCTGACGGTCAAAGAAGCCATAGACCGCCGGATCGCGAAACCAGGTGTCGCCATCGGCGATGATCGTCAGCACCGACCAGCCATGCGCGCGGGCCAAACCATCGGCCAAGGGCATCTGATCGGGGCGGGCCAATACGGCGTCAATGGTCTCAAAGCTGACCAGCAGGGTGGTGCCTTCATCGGCGAAATAGGCCCAGTGCGCATCGCCCACACTGTGGAAATAGCCCGACTCCTCGGTCGCCTTTTCCATGCGCTGCTCCCACGCGTCACGGTCGGGCAGGGTGTCGGTGGGCTGTGGTAACTCGGTAATTTCGGCAAAATCGGTCATTTTACGTCCAGTCAAACGCTTTACAGGGGGCACTATGGGGTTGCGCCATAATCGGCCCTTGGGCGGGTTACGGCAAGCGAAGATCAGGCCAAACTAGCATGGGCTTCGTGAACACTGGGTTAAGACTGTTTCAAGCTGCCGTGCTTCGTGGCCCCTTGCGCGTGCTGCAGCACATGGCGCGCGCGCTCTGGTTGTAAAGCCTGTGAAGGCGGTGTCATCAGCAGCCGTCCAAACAAAGCGCGCCATGGTTCTTGCTGCATCAGAGTCGCAAAGCGCGCCTGTCGCCATGCCACGGCTTGGTGATGCAGCGGGCCGAGGATGGGGTCGGCCATCAGTTCGGCGCGCAGGGGGGCGGAGGTCAGGTTCAGGATCGAGCGGTCTTCGACCGCGCTGAAGTTGCGCTCGACCCAGTAGCTCATATCAAACCCCGAGGCATCGCGGTTGGCGCGGCCCCGGTCGGCCTTGACCAGATAGTTCTGCATCGACCCCAAAGCGTAATGGTTCAACTGCACCAGTTGGTAATTGTCGCGCGTGTAGTCCGAAAAAATCCGCGCCTGCGGAAAGTCTGCGGGCAGCGGGCGGCCCGAACCGTCAAACCAGCGGACTTGGCCTGCGCGCGCCGGGTCAGGGCTGCGCGGACGATGCACGCCGAGTTTGCGGTACGTGCCGTCGTTGCGGAACAAAGTCTTGAACAACTGCGCCCGCCACGGCCAGGCAAAGCTGGCGGGGGCGGCGTGGATGAAGGTTTCGGTGACGGGCTGATCGGTGATCTCGATCACCCCGGCATTGCCAAACATCCGCCAGGTCAGCGGGATGGCAGTGGCTTCGGGAAGTGCGGCCAGCAGGGCCGCAAGGCTGCGATCCCCGGCATGGATGTTGACGAATTCGTCGATGTCGCAGAACAGCAACCAATCGGCGTTTGCAACCAAAGGGTGTTTATCCGCCGCCTTCAGCATCGACCATTGCGGGCCCTCGGCATGGGGGCCGTCATTGCGGATATGGCTTAGCCAGCCCATCGCGGCCAGACGATCCAGCATCGCATCGGTGCCATCGCTGCAATCGTTGGAGTAGACGAGGAAATCGGTAAAGCCGCAGGCACGGTGATGCGCCAGCCATTCGATCAGGAACGCGGCTTCGTTTTTCACTCCAAGCAGGGCGGTGGCGCGCATTCTGATCCTTTAGGGCATGGGGGATGAAGGTGCCTCCGGCGGGGATATTTGAGCGCAGAGGATGACCAAAGGAAAGGGGCAACTTGACGCGTTGGCGTGGCGGCGGCAAGCATGGCGCAAGTTTGGGGGGATTTCGATGCTGTCACACCTGCGGATACTGGAACCTCATCCGGGGATATTGGCTTTTTATGATGGGCGGGTGGCGGGGCACCGCTTTGCGGCTGGGCCGAACTGGGTGGATGATGGCGCGTTGTCGTTGGGCATCGCGTCCTATGCGCTGATCGTGGGGGCGCAGGCGATTGTCTATGACAGCCATGTCTCGGTGCCGCATGGGCGGTTTATCCGGGATACGTTAGCCCAGCGGGGGGTGACGGATATCCGCGTGGTGCTGTCACATTGGCATCTGGATCATGTCGCGGGGACAGAGGCTTTCGCGGATTGTCAGGTGATCGCCAATGCCCGCACCTTGGCGCATCTGACCCAGCGGCAGGCGGCGATTGAGGCGGGCACCGATCATGGCCTGCCCGCGATCAATCCGCTGATCTTGCCGGATCGGGTGTTTGAGGGGCGGATAAGCCTTGATCTGGGCGGCGAACGGGTGGAGTTGATCGAGGCGAACATCCACTCGGATGATGCCACCGTGCTGTGGCTGCCGGAACGGCGGATTCTGCTCGCAGGCGATACCGTCGAGGATTGCGTGACCTATGTCGGCGCGCCGGAGGAGTTTGACATTCATCTCGCCGATCTGGCCCGGCTGGACGCGCTGGGTCCAAACTGGGTGCTGCCCAATCACGGCGCGGCGGAGGTGATCGCGCAGGGCGGCTATGGGGCAGGGCTGTTGGCTGCGACGGCGGATTATATCCGGCATTTACAGCAAGACGATCCGCGCCCGATGGCGGAAATCATAGCCCCTTGGCTGAACGACGGCACCCTGCGCTATTTTGAACCCTATGAGGCGGTGCATAGCCAAAACCGCGTCCGGGTGCAGGCGCTGCGGCAGGGGTGATTCCGGGCAAGTGCTGGGAACCAGCGTCTGCCCCCTGCGTTGTCCTATGTTGGGCCGACACACTGGGCTTGAGGAGGCAGGCGCGTCGGTGAATACACAAGACGGTTTGGGAGGATTGCTAGCCGATAACACGTTGAATCCCTGCCAATTTGGCCTGTGGTTTAGCCGCTGTTATCGCATATCACCGCCCATCCTGTGCTTTGATACCATATCGGCGACCCGGTTCGGACTCAGTTTCGATGCTCGGCCGCCATGCGTTTTGAAAGGACGACCGATGAGAAGAATGCTTGGAACCACCACGGCGCTGTCGATGGCGATGTTCAACGTGCAGCCTTGGCCTTTGATGGCGCAAACGCTGACCGACAGCGGCGCTGTGGTCGCGGTCGATGGCACGGTGTTGTGCGAACCGTCTGCTGATGCTGCTTGCGATCCCGCGGATTTCGTCAAGAAAGCCAATAAGATTGCGGCGCGGGTTGCCAAAGAAGCCGCCAAGGCCGAAGCGGCGGCTCAGGCTGAAGCTGAAGCCGCTGCTGCCGCCGAGGCGGATGCTGCCGCGCAAGCCCAAGCAGAAGCCGCCGCACAGGCAGAAGCCGACGCGAAAGCCGCCGCTGATGCCCAAGCTGCTGCGCAGGCGGAAGCCGATGCGAAAGCCCAAGCCGATGCAGAGGCTGCGGCACAGGCGGATGCGGCTGCTCAGGCGGATGCCGATGCAAAAGCTGCCGCTGATGCTGCGGCTCAGGCTGAGGCTGATGCGAAAGCCGCCGTAGATGCCGCCGCCGCCGAAGCGGACGCGAAAGCGGCTGCCGATGCAGAAGCCGCTACGCAGGCGGATGCGGATGCGAAAGCTGCTGCTGATGCCGCTGTCGCTGCCCAGACCGAAGCCGACGCGAAAACCGCCACCGATGCGGATGCGGCTGCTCAAGCTGATGCAGATGCGAAAGCTGCCACGGAGGCAGATGGTTCGGTGAAGGCGGATGCTGATGCAAAGGCCGAATTGAAAGCCAAAATAAAAGCCAAAGTGAAAGCCAAGAAGGCGAAAGAAAAAGCTGACGCTGAAGCGACACCCGAAACCGTCCCGGCGGATGAAGCGACTGAAGCGGCTCCCGCTGATGACCCTAATGCTGTGCCAATGGAGACGACGACCGAAGTAGCGCCTGCTGACCCGGCGACCGAAGAAGATGTGCCTGCGGACGCCACCACCGAAACCGTTCCGGTTGAGGGCACGGACCCTGCGGTCGATGCAACGGGCACCGACCAGCCCGCTGTGCTGCCCGCCACCGTCACCGATCCGGCAACCGGGGAAACCCTTGTGGTTGATCCCGCCACAGGTGCCGCACTGACCGAAGAAGAAGCCGCAGCCCAAGCTGCAGCACAGGAAAAATCCCTGGCTGAAGCGCAAAAGGAAATCGCGGTTGAGGCGGATGGCAGCGTGGTGGATCCATCGGCGGGCCTGAAAACCTCGCCACCGGTGATGAACCCTGACGCCCCGCCAGTTGACGCCCCGGTGGCGTCGGAAGCTGAGGTGGAAACCCTGACCAACCTGCTCGCACAGCCAGAAGGCGTTGATCCAGCGACTCTGGGGGCCGCCGCAGCTTTGGCCACCGCCACTCCTGCGGTGGAGGGCGAAAAACCAGCCGACCAAGCACCTTCGGCAGATGCCGTCGCGACTGTGACGGAAATGCTGACCAATGACAGCGTGCGGTCTTCGACGCAGGAATTTGCGGCGGCCCCGGTGATGTTGGGCAGCGACAAGAAGAAAAAGAGCGGCCTGTCCGATCTGGAGAAAGTCGGTCTGGTGGCGCTGGGCGCTTTGGTGGTCGGGGCGATCATCAAGGATAACAACAAGGATCGCCGGGGTCGTGAGGGCTCGCAAGTGGTCTCGAACACCGGTGATCGGGTTGTCGTGCTGAAACCCGATGGCACCTATCAGGTCTACAAAGATGATGATGCCGTGCTGCGTCAGCCGGGCTCGAACGTGCGGACCGAGACCTATCGCGATGGCTCGACCCGCTCGATCGTGGAACGTGCCGATGGCACCCAGATCGTGACGATCCGCGATGCCTCTGGCCGGGTGCTGCGCCGGGCGCAATATGACGAGCGCGGTCGTGAACTGGTGCTGATCGACGATCTTGAGCCGGAACAGGTGGTGATCGTGCGCGATCTGCCGAAACCGCGGGAAAACCGGGTGGTGATCTCGACCTCTGACAACGACTATGCGCTGAAGGCGGCGCTGGCGGCGAAGGACATCGAGAAAATAGGTCGCACCTTCAGCCTGCGGCAGATCCGCGAGATCCCGCAGGTGCGTTGGCTGGCCGCGATGATTGATGTCGACAACGTCAACTTCGAGTCGGGGTCTTCGGCGATCACGGCGGAGGAGGCCGAAGATCTCGCCGATCTGGGCAGCCTGATGCAGGAAATGCTGGATAAAAACCCCGGCGAGATTTTCCTGATTGAAGGCCATACCGATGCAACCGGCAAGGCGGCGATGAACCTCGCTTTGTCAGACCGTCGTGCAGAATCGGTGGCACTGGCCCTGAGCGAGTATTTCGACATCCCGCCGGAAAACATGGTCATCCAAGGCTATGGTGAGACCGAATTGCGGATCGACACCCAAAGCGATGAAAAGCGCAACCGTCGCGTGGCGGTGCGGATCATCACGCCGCTGCTGAAGGTCGGCAAGTAAGCATTAAATGGTGTGGAAGGCCCCGGGGGAAACCTCGGGGCCTTTTTCGTTTTGGCGATGGTGGTGCTGCGGAGTTTGCGGCAAGTTGCGCGAAAAGGAGCCAAAGCATGAGCCATGATCTGATCCCCGAAGCCGCCCTCGCTTGGGCGCTTTCGGGCAAAGCTGCCGCCTTGGCGACGGTGGTGGAAACCTGGGGCTCGGCGCCGCGCCGGGCGGGCAGTCAGATGGCGGTGTCGGAGTTGGGTGAGATGGCGGGTTCGGTCTCGGGCGGTTGCGTCGAGGGCGCTGTGGTGTTGGAAGCGATGGAGGCGATTGCCGCCGGGGTGCCTCGGTTGCTCAGCTACGGCGTGGCGGATGAAACCGCGTTCTCGGCCGGGCTGGCGTGCGGTGGGACGATCTCGGTGCTGGTGGAGCCTGTCGCGCCAATGTTGGGGCTGCTGGAGGAGTTGGTGGCCGCGCGGGCGGCGCGGCGGGCGGTGGGCTATGTGGTGGATTTGGGGGATTGGAGCCGCAAGCTGGTTGAATCGGGGCAGGATGAAGCTGTGGATGCGCGCTTGCGGGGGGACAAGGCGGGGGTGGAGGACGGGCGGTTCATTCTGCCCTGCAACCCGCCCTTGCGGTTGATCGTGGTGGGGGCGGTGCATGTGGCGCAGCCTTTGGTCGCGATGGCGCGGCTGGCGGGATATGATCCGGTTCTGGTGGACCCCCGGCAAAGCTTTGCCACGGCTTCGCGGTTTCCCGGCGAGGTGATCTTGGAAGGTTGGCCGGATGAGGCGCTGCGGGGGTTGGGGCTGGACGGGCGAACGGCGGTGGTGACGCTGACCCATGATCCGAAGCTGGACGATCCGGCGATTATGGTGGCGTTGCGGTCGCGGTGTTTTTATCTCGGGTGTCTGGGGTCGCGGAAGACCCATGCCGCGCGGCTGGAAAGGTTGATCGCGGCGGGGTTTTCGGAAGGCGAGATCGGGCGGATTCATGCGCCGGTGGGCCTTGCGATCGGGGCGCAGGGGCCGGGCGAGATTGCGGTGTCGATCATGGCACAGATCACGGCGGTTTTGCGGGGGGCATAGGGTGGTCCCAACTCGGGACCTCTTGTACGCGGTTTGAAATCAAAGGGTTAGGCGCGCGACTTCAGAGATTGTTAATCTTTGGCCGCTCAGGCGCTGCGGCGGAACGTGGCGGGCGCGTGCTTGAGATGCTTTTTGAAGATCCGCCCGAAGGCGGCTTCCGAGCCATACCCGACGGCCTCGGCGATCTGGATGATCGGGGCATTGGTGCTGCGCAACTGATCGGCGGCAATCTGCATCCGCCAATAGGTGACATAGGCCATCGGCGTCATCCCCATCAGCCGCAGGAAGCGCGCGGCAAACGCGGTGCGCGACAGCCCCGCCAGATGGGCGAGACTCTGCACCGTCCAGTTGGTCGCCGGGGCCTTGTGCATGGCTTGCAGCACGCGGGCGATTTTGGCATCGCGAAAGCCCGACAGCACCGGCTGCTCGCTGTCGGCGGCGTTGAGATAGACCCGCAGCGCCTGCGCGAAAATGATCTCGGACATCTTGAAGGCGATCAGATCGCCGCCAAGCTGGTTCTTGCCGGCCTCGGTGCCGATCAGCCGCAGGGTGCTTTCCATCCAGCTGCCCGACGCCTCGCCATAGTTGCGGATGTGCAGATGGTCGGGCAGGGCGTCGATCAGCGGATGCGCAAGATCAGGGGCAAAAGAGAAATGCCCGCAGACCAGTTGGGTTTCATGGTTGCTGCCGACTTCGCCGATCACCAAGGCACCGCTGCCGTCAAAGCCCGACTCGGCCACCACCTGTTCCACCAGCAGGGCGGCGCCTTCGGTGCTGGGGTCGCAATACAGCACATGGCTGGCCCCTTTGGTGATGATCAGCAAATCGCCCTGTTCCAGCAAGACCGGCTCGGCCTGCGCAGCGATGCGCACGAAACAGCGCCCCTTATGGGCAAAGTGGAACCGCGCCACATCCGCGTAGGCGGGGACCTTGACGCTCCACGGTGAGGTGAACGAGGTGCGGAAATACAGCGTGCCGCGCAATTTCAGGCGGGAGAGAATATCGCTGAGCAGATCCATGCGGGCCTCCGGGTTTTTCGCAGATTACCACAACGCCGAATGGCTGCCAGATATTTGGACGAATGATCATATATTTTGCAGTTGTGATCATTAATCGTTCTGACTTTGTGTCGTATCACCATTGGGGTGGCGAAGATGCGCCACGGTGTACCAAACAAGGAGACCGCAGATGTTTATCAAGACCGCACTTTGGACAATTGGCATTGTCGCCGTTCAGGCCAGCATGGCGGTGGCGCAAAGCCCGGCGGATCTGAACGATCTGGAAATTGCGCATGTGGCCTATACCGCCGACAGCATCGACATCCGCTATGCGCATCTGGCGCTGGCGCTGTCGAGCAACCCCGAGATCCAGCAATTCGCCCAAACCATGATCCGCGACCATACGGCGGTGAATGATCAGGCCTTGGCGCTGCTGGTCAAACTCAACGCGCAACCGCAGGACAATTTCCTCAGCCAGAGCCTGCAAACCGGGGCCGAGGCGAAGATCACCGAACTGGCGGCGTTGCGGGGGGTGGCTTTTGACAAGGGCTATGCCGAGAACGAGTTGAGCTATCACAAGGCGGTGATTGATCTGGTGGCGAATTCCTTCATCCCGAACATCGAAAACGCCGATGTGAAGGCGCTGTTCGAGGCCGGGCTTGGGATTTTCCAAGAGCATGAGGCCCATGCCGAGATGATGGTGAAGGGGCTGAAGTGATGCAAAGCTGGAGCAGGCGCAGGGTTTTGTCTGGCGCGGTGGCGGTGCTTGCCGTCACGCGCGGCGCGCCGGGGTTTGGCCATGTCAAACCGGATGGCAGCACCGAGCATCACGTCAGCATCAAGGGGATGAAGTTTGATCCGCAGACGGTGGAGGTGAAGGTGGGGGACAGCGTGGCATGGCAGAACCTTGATCTGGTCAACCATACCGCGACTTCGGTGAAGGCGGGCTGGACGACCGGCGTGCTGAAGCGGGGGGATACCGAGTCGCTGGTGATCACGGCCGAGATGGCGGGGGCGTATGTGTGCAAATACCATCCGCAGATGCAGGGCCTGTTGGTGATTGTCGGCTAGATCGCAGCCCCCGGCTAATGATCATTCATCCCCTTGCCCGCCAGAATCCGCGCGCTGTGTTTGTCGATGCGGGCGGTTCTGGTGGCCGAGGCCTTGGCTTGGTTGAAATGCAGCAGATACCCCCGTCTGCGCCCCGGTGTCAGGGCATCGAAAGCCAGCGCCAGATCGGGGTTTTCGTCGAGGGCGGTGGTGAGTTCCTCGGGGTAGGGCAGATCGTCTTTGGCGAAGCTCACTTTCGCGCCGGATTTCTCCAGCGCGATGGCGGCGTGGGTGTAGGCGATCAGCGTGGCACTGGCGGCGGTGATTTGTGCCAGATCGGTGAATTTCACCATCCGCACGGAACGGGAGTTTTCTCCAGGAGGGATCAGGAGGGCTTCTGGATCGGCCAGCAAAACGCCTTTGAAAAAGCCCAGCACGCAGGCGTCCTTGAAGCCCCAGAGCGTGGCGACATTGCCGCCCTCAAAGCAATAGCAAGGACCGCGCCATTTGAAGATTTCCTCAAGACCGCAGCTCAGCAGGATGGCGCGCAGGGCGCGCAACTCGGTTTGCCAGACTGGGGCTTGGCTGAAGAAGGCTTCTATTTTGGGGTCGGGATTGCTCATTGCCTGCGCCTTTGCATCGGGTCGCATAGGGGTAGCGCAGCCGATTGTGTCTGTCTATTGCAGGCTTATGCCCCTGCGCTGTGCTGGCCTTGAAGGTTTAGGCCACGCGGTGATGCGGCGGGGCGCTTAGTTCAATCCAGCGGTCGGTTGCGGTGCGACTTGGGCATGAAAAAGGGGGCCAGTGGCCCCCAAATTCGATATGGTCAGAGCGACGCCTTACTTCGGCGTCACCATCATCACCATCTGACGGCCTTCAAGGCGCGGCATCGATTCGATTTTGCCAGCCTCGCCGACATCGGCGGCGACTCGGTGCAGCAGTTCCAGACCCAGTTCTTGGTGCGCCATCTCACGACCGCGGAAGCGCAGGGTGACTTTCACCTTGTCGCCTTCTTCGAGGAATTTCAGCACCGAGCGCATCTTCACATCATAGTCATGCGTGTCGGTGCCGGGGCGGAATTTGATCTCTTTGATCTCGATAATATGCTGTTTCTTGCGGGCTTCGGCCTCACGCTTCTGCTGTTCATACTTGAACTTGCCGAAATCCATGATTTTGCACACTGGCGGCTCGGCATTCGGCGAGATTTCCACCAGATCGAGCCCGGCTTCCTCGGCCATCTGCATCGCGCGTGCGGGGGTGACGACGCCGACATTTTCCCCATCTGCGCCAATCAGGCGAATCTCGGGCGACCGGATGCGATCGTTGATGCGCGGGCCGGTTTCGCGTTGCGGCGGGGCATTGTGAGGTCTGCGGGCTATGGTGGTGGTCCTTTGAATGGTTATTAGCTGGCGCAAGATAGTCGTGTGACGCCCAAGCTTCAACCTGAAAAGCCGCATGATTTGCGCTTGGTTTGGCCGCAGGGGGCAGCGGGTGCTGCGTAGGTCTTTCCTTTTGCTGCCGATTCTGTCATAGGCTGGGTCAACCGAAGGGTACTCGGTATTGGGAGAATGAACATGAACAAGAACGTCCTTATCGGCATCGTGCTGATCGCTTTGGCGGGTGCTGGCTATTACCAGTTCAGCTATAAGCCTGCTCAGGAAGCGGCAGCGACGGCTGCGGCTGATGCCAAAGCGGCTGAAGAAGCGGCTGCTAAGGCAGCTGAAGAAGCAGCTGCGGCGACCAAAAAGGCCGCTGATGACGCAGCGGCTGCTGCTGCGGCAACTGCTCCGGCTGCAACCGAAACCGCTCCGGCGGCCACCGAAACCGCACCGGCTGCGACCGCTCCGGCGGCAACCGACGCAGCGGCTGTTCTGGACCCGGCGAACTTTGACGCGGCGAAGGTCAATGCTTTGATCGAGGCGTCGAGCTTGGACGCTGCGCTGAAAACCACCCTGAAAGCCGGCGTTGATGCGGCGGCGGCTGATCCGACCAAAGTGGCTGAGGCTCTGGCTGCTGTGAAAACCGCACTGGGTCTGTAATCTGCGCCTTCGGGCACATTGGGCCGCGCCGGGGAAACCCGAGCGCGGCCTTTTTCATTGCAGGCGGTGTTCGGTGTCGATCAGTTTCAGGCTGGGCCACTGCCACAGCACCAGATTGCGGGCGTTTGGTGGCCCGCCTTTGGCGAAAGAGGGCGCGATCAGGCCAGTGTAGCCAGCCGCGATCAGGATTTCGGTGATGTCTTGCGCGGCGGAACTGCCGTGCGTGATCATCTGCAAGCGCCAGTCATCGGCGGCAAGGTCAGTGGCTTTGATGCCATGGGCTGCCAGATGTGTGGGGTTAGTGGCGTCAAAGAGATTGGCGAGATCGGCGTCATAGCTGACCAAGGTGACCGGTTCAAACGGGCGGCCGATCTGGTTGGCCTCGGCCACAGCACCCATCACGGTCATTGCAGTGTAAAGGGCGGCGCGACCTTTGGCGTTGAAGCGGCCGCCGTGGCGCTTTGCCCCTTCGCCTGACAGCGGATCGCGCGCCCAGATTGGGTTGAGGGCGCGGTAGAGCGGGCCTTGGTAGCTGGCGGAGGGATCAGGCAAAGCCGCCCGCATCCACCGCGTCGATATACTCCATCACCGCTTCAGCTTTGCCATCCTGCACCAGCCGCGCTGGGGTCAGGCCGCCAAAGCCGGGCAGCGGTTCTGAGCGGAACCAGGCATAGGCCACCAGACCGGAGCCAAAGCGCGGGGTGAGGCGGTTGATGATCTCCACCATCTCGCGCAGCCGGGTTTGGGTTTTAGCCGAAGCCAAGCGATCCTTGCGTGCAATCGCGTCGCGGCCAAGGCCAGCGGTGCGGGCGATTTCATCTTGGGTGGTCAGCCATTCCTCGGCCAACAGCCGGGGTTGGAACAGCGATTTATCGGCAAAGGCGAGGATGTTCATAGCGGTCTCCATGCGGATTGACTTGAATATAGGTCAATCTGCGTGGAAAGTCAAAGGGCGGGGCTCTTGGGCTTTCATACTGGCTTAAATATCCCCGCCGGAGGCTTCTGCGGCTGATGTCGAATGTCTCCGGCGGGGATATTTAAGGACAGATGAAATACCGGGCGTCAGATCCCATCGCCGACGAAGGCTTTTTCGACCACGAATTGTTTGGGGTCAGAGTTTGCGCCTTCGTGCAGGCCGAAACCTTCGAGGATGGCTTTGACATCGACGTTGAACGCAAGGCTGCCGCAGACCATGGCGCGGTCCTCGACGGGGTTCATTTGCGGCAGGCCGAGGTCGGCGAAGACCTTGCCGGACGAAAGGTTATCGGTGACGCGGCCCATGTGGTGAAACGGCTCGCGGGTGGTGGTGGGGTAGTAGCGCAGTTTATCGCCCACCATCTCACCAATCAGCGGGTCTTCGGCGAGGCTTTCGACGAGGGCCTGACCGTAGGCCAGCTCAGCGACCTCGCGGCAGGTGTGCATCATGATGACCTGGTCGTATTTCTCGTAGGTTTCCGGCTCGCGCAGCAGGCTTGCGAAGGGGGCGAAGCCGGTGCCAGTGGACAGAAGCCACAGGCGTTTGCCGGGCAGCAGCGCGTCATGCACGAGGGTGCCGACGGGTTTCGGGCGCAGAATGATCTCATCGCCGACTTGGATGTGCTGGAGTTTGGAGGTCAGCGGGCCGTCGGGCACTTTGATCGAGTAGAATTCCAACTCCTCATCCCAAGCCGGCGAAGCGATGGAATAGGCGCGCAGCAGCGGTTTGCCGGTGTCGCCCATCAGGCCGATCATCACAAATTCGCCCGAGCGAAAGCGCAGGCTTTTCGGGCGGCTGACGCGGAACGAGAACAGACGGTCCGTCCAATGCTTGACCGCGGTGACGGTTTGCGCATCGGGAAGGTGCGGTTTGGCAGGGGCGATGGTTGCTTCGGCGGAGGAGGACATGGGCGGGCTTTCGGTTATGGCGGTCGTCTGTCGCATGTGCTGCGGCGGGGCGCCGGCGGACATGCAGCGGATAGGGCCTTCTAGCGCAGCCAGACGGCGGGCGAAATTGGGCTTATGCGCGCAGGCGCGACTGGTAATCATGCGCCTTCCAGTCGGCGCGGAATTTCCATTGCGCTTCGGGCTGGCGGGCGGCTAACTCATCCGGGATTTCCACATCGTCAAAGCCGGTGCGCCGCGCCATCGGGTATTGATCGGCGATCACCGGACCCATCGCACGCAGATGGCCTTTGTAGCCAAGGGCGCGCAGGCGGTGGCCGATGGTGAAGGCACGACCGTCTGAGAACGCCGGGAAGGCGATGCGGATCAGGGTGAGGTCAGCGAGGTAAGGCAGCAAAGCCTCGGGCGCGTCGGTGTGCAACAGGTCCACCGCGCCTTGGTGGGCGGCGATGTCGGCCAAGACCACGGTATTGACGTCCGGGGCGGGCGAGAAGCCTTGATCTGTGACGAGGACGCTCATGCGGCGGTATCCTTTCTGATCGGCACGGCTTTGCCATTGATGAAATGGATGCCGCATTCGGTTTTGTCCTGACCGCGCCAGCGGCCCGAGCGGGGGTCTTCGCCGGGGGCGACTTTGCTGGTGCAGGGCGCGCAGCCGATGGAGGGGTAGCCTTGTGCCACCAGCGGGTGACGCGGCAGGCGGTTGTTGACGATGTATTCTTCCAGATCGTCGCGGCCCCAGTGGGCGAGCGGGTTGACCTTGATGCGGGTGTCGCCCTCGGCCTCGAAGAACTCCACCGCTTGCCGGGTGGAGCCTTGGAAACGTTTGCGTCCGGTGATCCAGCCGTCAAACGGCGTCAGGGCGCGCTCCAAAGGTTCCACCTTGCGCACGCCGCAGCAGGCATCGGTGTTGAACTGGTGCAGCGTGTTGTCGGGATCTTCAAACGCCACGCGGGGTTGGGCGGCGCGGATGGTGCGCACGTCGCAGAGGTGGAGTTTTTCCGCCAATTCGCGTTGGTAATCAAGGGTTTCCTGAAACAACATCTTTGTGTCGATGAACAGCACCGGGGTTTCCGGCGCGATCACCGAGACGAGGTGCAACAGCACGACGGATTCCGCACCGAACGACGAGACAAGGGCGACTTGGCCCAGATCATCATCCTTCAACGCATGTTCCAGCACCGAAGTGGCGGCATGGTGTTTATAGCGCGCGTTCAGCGCCGTGACGCGCTCGGCGACCGAGCCTGCGGGGAAATCACGCGGCATCACGGCCGCTTTCGGCACCGTAAAGTGCGGATTTGAACGGGGCAAAGCCTGCGCGGCGGTAGGTTTGCAGGAAGGTTTCCGAGGCATCCTCGCGGATGGCAAGGTAGGCACGGATGATGCGTTCGATGGCGGGGACGATCTCGTCATAGGCGAAACCGGGGCCGGTTTTCTCGCCAATGCTGGCGGTCTCAGAGCCGTCACCGCCCAAAGTGATCTGGTAGTTTTCGACGCCCGCACGGTCCAGCCCCAAGATGCCGATATGGCCGACATGGTGATGGCCGCAGGCGTTGATGCAGCCGGAGATTTTGATTTTCAGCGGGCCGACATCGTGTTCCAGCTTGAGTTCCTCAAACCGCAGCGCAATTTCTTGCGCGACGGGGATCGAACGGGCGGTGGCCAGCGCGCAATAATCCATGCCGGGGCAGGCGATGATGTCGCTGATCAGGCCGACATTGGCGGTGCCCAAGCCTGCTTGCACCAAGGCTGCGTGAACGGCGGGCAGGTCAGATTTATGCACATGCGGCAGGATCACGTTTTGCTCGTGGCTGATGCGCAGGTCACTGTGACCGTATTTCTCGGCAAGGTCAGCCATCACGCGCATTTGGGCAGAGGTGGCATCGCCGGGGGTTTCGCCATGCGCTTTCACCGAAATGGTGACGATGGCATACTGGTCGTTGCGGTGCTGGGCGAGGTTGGTATCGACCCAAGCCCGAAAGATCGGGTCAGCTTTGTAGAACGCATCATAGCCATCGGTCGGTGCGTTGCGGAAGACCGGGGGGGCGAAGGCGGCGCGGATGTCATCGAGCAAAACCTGATCGGCACCGCCAAATTGCAGGCGGGTCTCAACGAAGCGCTCTTCGATCATCCGAGAAATCTCTTCCCGGCCCGTCTCATGCACGGTGATCTTGATGCGGGCTTTGTATTTGTTATCGCGGCGGCCCAGCACGTTGTAGACTGACAGCACAGCCTCGACGTAAGGCAGCAGGTCTGCCACGGGCAGGAAATCGCGCACCGTGAAGGCGATCATCGGGGTACGGCCCAGACCGCCGCCGACCATGACTTCAAAGCCCGGTTCACCTTGCGCATTGCGGACCATGCGCAGGCCGATGTCATGCGCTTTGGTGACGGCGCGGTCATTGGGAGCGCCGGTGATGGCGATCTTGAACTTGCGCGGCAGGAACTGGAATTCCGGGTGGTCGGTGGACCATTGGCGCAACAGCTCGGCATAGGGGCGGGGGTCTTCGATTTCATCGGCGGCGGCACCGGCGAAGTGGTCGGCGGTGACGTTGCGCACACAATTGCCAGAAGTCTGGATCGCGTGCATTTCCACATCGGCCAAAGCCGACAGGATCGCGGGCACGTCGGGCAGTTTCGGCCAGTTGAACTGGATGTTCTGCCTTGTGGTGAAGTGGCCATAGCCCTTGTCCCAGGTGTCGGCGATCAGCGCCAGTTGGCGCATTTGCTTGGGGTTCAGCGTGCCATAGGGGATGGCGACGCGCAGCATATAGGCGTGGAGTTGCAGATAGAGCCCGTTCATCAGGCGCAGCGGGCGAAATTCATCCTCGGTCAAGGAGCCATCCAGACGGCGGCTGACCTGATCGGAAAACTGCGCGACGCGGGCGCGGACGAAAGATTCGTCGAAATCGGAGTAGTTATACATGGTACAGATCCACCTGCTTGCCGTGGGCGTAGTTGGAGGGGCCACGGGTGCGGAAGGCCTCGCGGAAATGCACAGGTTCGGGGCCGTTCGGGCCGGCTTTGGCATCGGCGAGGTAGGCGCCGACGATGACATTGCGTTGCGCCGCCCCAAACAGCAGGCGGATTTGCGCGTGGGCTTCGTCCTCGATCAACTCGGCCTCATGGTGCAGACGGGTCCAGCGGTCATCGGCGGTGAGGTAAACCACATCACCTTCCCGCAGATCATTGGCGGTGACGACTTTTGGGATAAACTGGCGGCTCATGCGTGCGTCCCTTTGGGAGTGGTCGGTGTGGCGGTGTCTGTTGCCGCGAGGCGGTAGAGGTTTGCTGCGCATCCTGCAAGAGCAGTTGGGTAGCGGGTGGCGTGCTGGAGTGGTTTTACTCCTCCAATATAGGATATTTTCCCCTGTTTTCGCCAGTCCCTCTTGCGGATAAGGAAGAATGTTCCGATACTCGGGCGGAATGGAATGAATTTCCGCAAAGCAAGGTGTCTGGCGAATGGCGGCCCAGTTGGATGAGTTGGATCGGAAAATTCTTGCCGAGTTGCAAGAAGATGCCGAGCAGTCGTTGGATGAAATCGCCCGCAAGGTGGGATCGTCAAAAACCCCGGTGTGGAACCGGATCCGGCGGATGCGCGAGCAGGGGGTGATCCTGAAGCAGACAGCCCTGCTCGATGCCGAAAGTCTGGGGTTGGAGGCGTGTTTCTTCGTGCTGATCCGCACCTCGGAGCATGAGGCCGACTGGCAGCGCAAGTTTCTGCAGGTGCTGCGCAGCCGCCCCGAAGTGCTGGAGGCGCACCGCTTGGCGGGGGATATCGACTATATCCTGAAGGTGCGGGTGAAGAACGC
>CAYLYV010000040.1:0-31848 GCA_964387655.1 uncultured Cypionkella sp.
TATCTGACCATCGAGCATAAAGGCCCGATTGACCCCGATTTGCGCGCGCTGATGGGCAACCGGATTTACGGCTGCGATGATTGCCTTGCCGCCTGTCCATGGAACAAATTCGCCCAAGCTGCCCGCGACATCGGCTATCAGCCAAAGGTTGGGGCACCCGAATTGGCCGATCTGGTCAGCCTAGACGATACCGCCTTCCGGGCGCGCTTCGCAGGCAGCCCAATCAAGCGCATCGGGCGGGATCGTTTTCTGCGCAATGTGCTTTATGCCATCGGCAGTTCTGGCTTGCCGGGGCTGGCCGCTCATGCGGCCTCCCTGCGCGACGACCCGGATCCAACCGTGGCCGATGCGGCAAATTGGGCCATCGCCCGGCTACAGGGCAGCGCTCAGTAAGCGATGGTGACCACGACACTGTCAGTATAAGTGCCAATCGCCGGGGTTTGATTGCCAAAGATGCGCCCGTAAATCGTATAGATCTGCGCCGCTCCCGCGCCGGTCCCCGCGACATTGGTGGCAAGCGTATCGCCCCAAGGCTGGCTGCGCGCCGGGTCTTGAAACAGCCCATAGGTCAGCGTCGCCAGCAGGTTTTTCATCTTGCGCGCCGCTGGATCGCTGACCCCCGGCCCTTGCCCCAGACCCAGCGACACCCGGTACGGCGTGCCTCCGGTGCAGCTGACCGTGACGGTTGCGGTATTGTCGATCGCCTGCACCAGTTGCGCCGGAACATTGCCGAAATCCAGCGCCGTGGTCGAGACATCGCAGCTGGAGGCCGCCACGGCGTGCACCGTAAAGCTGCCAGCGGCCAGATCCTGCCCAAGAATGGCGCAGGTCAACACGCCGACCCGCAGCTTCACACCGTTTGCCCCGCCACTGCTATAGCTGGCGTTATAGGATCCGGTCGGCAGTTGCACGGAGGGCGATACGATATCGGCAAAGATCGGCACCGTGGCGCTGCCGTTGCCGAGCACCATCACAACCTCGACAAATATCTGCGATAGCGCAGCCCCACCGCTGGTTTGCCGCAGTTGATATTCCAACAGCGCCCCTCCGGGGCCAACCATATAGCGGCGCGGCGGGCTGCCACCGTCATTGGCACTGCCGCCGCCGTAGGTCAGGCAGACGCCGACGAGGCCGACGAGCCCGCCGCTACAGGTGACCTTCACATTGCCCGAGGTTTGATTGACCGCGCCTGCGCGCAAACTGACACTGCCAAAATCAAAATCGGTGGTCACCGCCGTGCAGGTTTGCGCCGCAGCCGCACCCGTCTGCAGCAACACAGCAAAAATCAGCGCAAGAACGTAACGCATCATTGGCATCGCACACCCTCAATCTTCTGCAACGCGCCGGGTTGTGCGGCAAAATCAAAGCTTGCGGTGCAAGTGCTGGTGTCAGATTGCACCGTCAGTTTGTTGCTGCGTCTCAAGCCCTGCACCAAAGTCTCACCGTCAAAGCCGACAACAAATTCCTCACCACCGCCGTTCAGCCGCGCCGTCATCCCGGCTTCCAACGGCACACCGTCCGGGCCTTGCAGCACGATCACCGCACTGTCCTCGGTATCACCACGAAACTTCACCCGCACGCCCGAGCGGGTCGCCGGCACCACATCCATCCCCGAAGCCTCCAGCGCCAGATCGGCGGGCAGATCGTTCAGATCGACCGAAACCCGGTTGCGGTGGTTCGATTGCAACCCGGTCACCAAGGCCTTGCCGCCGCGCCCGGTCCGCGCCACCGCCCGATTGTGCACCGAAACCGGCACCCCCGCCGCCCCGACATCGACAATCGCAAAGCCGTCGTTCACCCGGCTGCCAAACGCCAACGCCCCACCCGCAATCGCCACCGCGCCATCCACCTGCGCCCGCAAGCTCGTCACACCATCGCCGCGCCGCAGCTCCAGCCCAAGCTGGCCATAGCGCCCGAGATAATCGCCGCGCCCGCTGAACCGGATTTCCCCGTCACCGTCGCGCTGCATCTCTGCCGCATAGCCATAATCGCCCTGCCGATCCGAGATCTGCCGCGAGATATAAACCCCGGCCAGCGCATTGCCCTCCGGGTCCATCGAACTCGTCGCCCGCAACGACCTGCGCTTGCCCAACGGCATCGACACCGCCACCGCCGCCCGCGTGTCGCCGCTTTGCAGATCATGCGCGCCGTAGATCGACAGCGCGCCGTCCCACCGCTCCAGATCGCGGCCATAAGACACGGTCACCAACGCGTCGCGCGAATTGCTGCGGATCGAATTGACATAGCCCAGCCCAAAACTGCCATTGCCCGCCAGCGGCATCGAAATATTCAGCGCCGTCTGCAAGCGCGGCACTTCCAACAGCGAGGCGCTGTCTTCAATCTCGGCCTGCCCCAGATAGTCCGCCCCAGTCGCATAGGCCAAATCCGCAAAGCCCTTCTGCGCCCACCGCACCGACCCGCTGATCTCGACCGGGCCGACCTCGGTTTGCACCGCGCCATATGCAAAGCTTGCGGTCTTGCCCGCGTATTCGCTGACCCCGCCCGCAAGGCTGACCTCGGCCAGATCAAACGGCACCGTGGTAAAACCGAAGCCCAGCAGCCGCAGATCGGATTTCGACTGCACCTGCGCCTCCAGCGTGATCCGCTCGGTCAAACCATAGCGCAGACTGCCCGAGAAAACGCCATCGGCACCATACTCATTGCTGTCCAGCCCATAGCCCTCGCGCGCCCGCCCCGCCTCAATCGAGAAATCCAGCAAGCCTTTCTTCAGCAGATTGCGCGCGACATAGAACGACACCGATTTCGTCGTCCGCCGCCCGTTGGCATCGGTCACCACGATCAGCGCCTCGCCAGGCCCGGCCCGCACCGGCAAATCCTCCAACCGAAACGGCCCTGCATCGCGGCCGGTGCTATAGGCGCGGTTGTTGTCGATGAACACATCGACGCTCGATGGCACCGCTGCCGCCCCCTCAAACGACAACAACTGCTGGGTGATCAGATCGCTGCGCAGCCCGAAGTCCCGCCGTACCTGCACCCCACCCATGCGGATCGAGCGCGACCATGCCAAAGACCCGCTTTGCACATCGCCCACCGCCAGCGTCAGCCGCCGCTTCGGGCTGGACAGTTGATAGGTCGTCTCCAACCGCAACGCATCGCTGCCCGGTGCATCATAGGGCAGATCGCGCAGCACGGCAGACGAGCGCAGCATGCCAAAGGGCGAGAAAATCCAGCCGTCAAAACTTGCCGCACGGCTGACCAGATCCGAGGCCGAAGCCTGCGTCTGCACCCCGGCATCAAGACTGTAGTTCAGCACCGCGCCATAGCTGCGCTCGGGCTCCAGCAACTCTGCCTCGGGCATCGCAGACACCACGTCTGTCCGCATCGCCGCCAGGGGCACCTGCAAATCAATCCTCTGGCCAGATTCGTCATAGACAAAGCGCAGGCCCGCAATGCTTTGCAAATCCACCATGCCCTCGGGCAAATGCCTGCCATTCAGCCCGACCTGCTCCAACTCGGATTTCGGCGAAAACATCCGGCCGCTCCCGGGCTCCAGCGCAAATTCGGCCACCAGATTGGTCGGCTTGCCGTTCAGCGTCACCTCCAGATACAGCGGCACGCGGTCTGTATCGGCGAAAACGGCAGGGACAGATGCATCGGTGTCTTGCGCAAAAGCCGGGGCATAGCCTGCCAGACACAGCACCGTCGCCGCGAAAGCCAAATTCACCCTGTGCATACGACTTTGCCCTCCCCGGTGCCCCCGTTTTGGGTTGTGCTGTGCCTCAGCCCCTCAAGATTCAAAGCACAGCGGAATCGACTGGCGGATCTGCAATCTCACCGCCTGCGGGTCTTTGGTTTTTCCCGGCAGGCGGTCGATCAGCACGCGGTAACATTCGCTGCCCCGCACCGCTTTGTTCGAGGTCCGCACGATGCGCAGCGTCAATTCCTGCCGATTGCCCAGTTTCGCCGCAGGCGGGCTGACCTGCACCATTTTTGTGGCTTTCAGATTGCTCGGATCGCTGCCCTTTTCCCACGCCATCACCCGAATTTGCAGCACGGCGGGGCCCTTGCCTTCGGCCTTGATCGTCAGTGTGGTGGTCTGCGCCGGGGCAGGCACCGTCAGCCGGGTTGGGGAAACTGCCAGACTATCGCCGAAAGCCATGCTTGGCAGCACCAGTGCCAGCACGGCGAACAATAACCGCAAAGACAGAAAGCTCGACATTTTTTACCTCGCTATGTTCCTAGCTTTTGGTCGTCAGAACGCGGCTGTTGCGCGTTCAGTAGTTCAGCGTCACGCGCACGGTATCGGTGTAGATGCCGGCCGGGTAAGTGCCTGCAGGAATTTGGCCGTAGACCGGAAAGATGTTCGGCGTCACGGCGGTCAGCGCACCGGAAAACAGGTTGCCGCCAATCGCCACGGCGGAGGCATGCGCGGCATCCGAGGTGATGATATAGGGCAGCAGATCGTTTGCGATGCTTTTCATATTGCGTTGGGTGGTTACGGCATTGTCGCCGCCTTCCAACTAGATCGTGACACTGGGTTTGGCCGCCGTGCAGACCACTGTGATCGAACCTTGGGTCGTTTCGTTCGTCGCCACACCGGTGTTGACCGAGGCAAACACCAGCCCGGCCGGCGCGGTGAGAATGCAGCTGTCCAGCACGGTGGCGGTCACGGTAAGCGTGGTGCTGGCCACTTCAGCCGCCTGAAGTGCTAGCGGCATCGTGAGGCCCAAGGCAAGCATGGTAAGGCAAAACTTTGGTTTCATTTCAGTCCATCCTCTGTAAACCGGGGCGATACGACGGGGTCAGGCGGGTGCCGTCATCTGGCGCCGTTAAATACTACCTATAGGTGTATGGCAGATGTTATAATATTTGTCCGATTTTTGCTGACAGCGAGTGCTTAATATTTAGACCTTCTGTGGCGTAATCAGATAAAATTTTAATGAATCAGCAGAGTTCTACGACTCTTGTTGCAAATATAGATCAATCCTGCGCCGATCTTTCCGGGGTATCGCGCGGCGGTGGGAAGCATTCGGTTGTTTGAAAAGTGCAAACTTATCCACAGGGAGCCGTGATTCGATTCTACCCAAGGCTGTAATTCAATCCCAGCTGCCGTCCTCGAGGGCATCAAGCCCCCTCCGACGGCGTTGCCACGGCAGGATGGTGCATGCAGGGCAGCTTGGATCGGGCAGGGCCGTTCAAAGCGGCTGTATTCGGCGGACGGTTGCTGTTGGCACGTTAGAAAATCAGGTGGATTTGGTCGCAAACCTTAACAAAGTGTAAAAACATCCACCCTATACCATTGAATCAAAAGGAAAGTTTTTAGTCCCGAGTTGGGACCACCTCAATCCACCCTCAAGGCGTCGTCAAATTCAGCAGCCGCTGATCCATCGAAAGCAACTTCGCCCGTTGCACCCGCTCCACAAACGTCCCCACCGGCTCAATCACCGGCCCCGTCTCCAGCGCCGACTCCGAGCGCAGCACCAAAATCAGCGCCACCCCCAGCCCCGCCGGATTGACCACCAGCGCGGCCCGCCCCGGCCCAGCCTCCGCCACCGGAAACGCCACCCGCAGCTTGCCCGGATCGGCCTGCGACCGGCCCGGCAAAAGCTGCAACACCTGCCCCGATCCATCTATAACCGCAACCGAGAGATACCCCGCACCCTCCGGTACCGTCAGATCAATCACCGGGTTCTCCCCGGTCACATACCGCCCCTCCGCGTTCGGATCGGCACGGTCGCCGTAGCCCAGCGACACCGCAACCTCCCCCGCACCCAGCGGCGGCAGAGCGTTCAGCACGGCGCAGATCGCAGGGTTCAGCGACTCCAACGACAGCTCCAGGGGGCGATTTCCCGTCAGGCTAGCGAGGCTGGTTTTCAACGCAGCCGCGCTGGCGTCAGAGGCCGTACGGCCGCTGATCTGCACCGAATCTGCCTCGCCATAGCCCGCAGCGGGCGGGTTGGTCAGGCTGAGCGGGCCACAATCTTGCGTCTGAGCCAGCAGGCCTGTCAGGGCGGCGGCGGCCAGTGGTTCTGCGGCAGCGGGGATGGGTTCGACGGGGGCGGGTGGCGCGGTGGGTTCCGGTTTTGGAGTGGGCGTCACACTGGACGCAGGCGCTGCAACGATCGCGACGGGTTTCGAGGTGAAGGCCCCCGAGAAATACGCCACGGCGCTGGTGGCGAGCAGCACTGCGATTGCGAGCGGCAGGATCAGCGATTTCTTCGCGGGTTCAGCGGCCACCGCATTCGACGGCGCGGGGGCGGCTGCATTGCCGAAGGGGCTGGCGTCTGGCGTCTCAGAGGCGACATGCGGCAACGGGCCGCCGATCTGGGTCGTGTTCGGGTCTGGCACTGGGATCAGCGTCGGATTGTCCAGCGCCGCGATCACCTGCGCCATCGTCTCGGGCCGCGCGGCGGGATCAGGCGACAGCATCCAGCGCAGCAGTGGCACCAACCCCGCATCCACCCCCGTCAGATCCGGCACAGCCGCGCGCTTGCTGACGGCGTCAACGATGGACTCCCCCATAGGCAACACAGCCCCCTTACTGGCCGCCGCCGCCACCAAAGCCAGCGAATAGATATCGGACCGTCCATCGACATGGCCGCCAAAGGCCCCCAACTGCTCGGGCGCGACCCAGTTGAACTTGCCTGCGAACTGGCCTTGCAACAGCGTGCCTGCCCCAAGCGCCGAGGATTTCGCGATGCCAAAGTCGATCAGCTTGGCATGTTCGACCAAGCCTTCTTCAAGGATGATATTGTCCGGCGACATATCGCGATGCACCACGCCCGCGCGATGGGCCTTTTCCAACCCCGAAGCGACGCGGCGCAGCATCACCTTGACTTCGTTCAGAGGCATCGGGCCGCTTTCAATCCGTTCCGACACCGGGGTGCCAGAGACAAATTCCATCACCAGACAGGGCCGCCCGATCTGCGGATCATTGGTAAACACATGATAGCGCACGATGGCTTCGTGGCTCAGGCGCGACAGGGTGGTGCTTTCCTTCTGGAACAGCGCCACGATCTTGGGATCATGCGCGAGCGACGGCAGCACGATCTTGATCGCTACCGGCTCGCCATTGTGGATGTTATGGCCGCGATAGACCTCGCCCATGCCGCCCGCGCTGATCAGCTTGTCGATCTCATAAGTGCCGATAATCCGGGTGCCGCCCGAAACGGTGGTGGCGCGCTCTGGCGCACGCGGAGTGGTGCCGGGATCGGTGGGGGTCTGTGCCATCTACTTACACCCGCCTAAAGCCCATTCCTTCAGGCCGCTTTTGAAGGTTACCCCCAAGGGATGCGGCTTGGTCAATGCCTCTGCCGCTTCGGGTTTGGTGTAGGTTTTGGCTTGATCACACAGACTGGCTTCGGTCCAAGCATGGCAGTTGGCACAGGATTTATCCCGCCAGACTTCTTCTGGCAGGCCCTCAATCGGCGCGAATTGCGGCGAGCCGGTGGCGATCAGGTCGGCAATCGACTGGCCCTTAATATACTCACCCCAAGGAAATGGCGTGGTGAAGGTCAGTCCGGTCAGATCTGCCACAGGACGCGGCGCAGGGTCGGTCATGGCAGCAGGCGCAGGATCAGCCGGAGGGTTCAGCGCCAGCAGAGCCAACTCGCTTTGCGCGAGGGGCGCGAACAGGCCCTGCGGATAGGCGGTAAGATAGGCCTGATAATCGACCACCGCTTTCGAGGTTTGCGCGGCGGTGATCAGGTCATGTTGTTGAACATAGCCTTCAGCCGCCTCAATCGGCATCAGGCCAAGCCTGCGGGCCGTGGCGATGCTTTTCTTTAGCAGCGTGTTCGCCTCGGCCAGATGCGCACTTTGCGGGTGATCTTTCACGAAAGCTTGCAGCAAGCCTATGTCTTCTGACGCGAGGGCGGCTTGCCACGCCGCAGCTTCATCATTTTGCGCCTGCATCGGCGCGGCAAGGCAAGCCAGCACCACTGCCAGTGCATATATTGCACAACCCTGTCGCATCTATTGCTGCACCAAAGCAAATTCGATCCGGCGGTTGCGGGATTTGTGCTCGGGCGTGTCATTGTCGAAGATCGGTCTATCCTCACCATAGCCCGTCGCGGTGAAGCGGTCGGCGGTCAGGCCCTTGTTCACCAGATAGCGCACCACGGCTTTGGCGCGTTGCTGCGACAGATATTGGTTGGCGGCGGGCGAGCCATCGGCATCGGTGTGACCCGACACCTCAATCTTAAGGCCGGGGCAGCGCGCGATGATATCAGCCACGCTATCCAGCAAAGGCGCGCTATCGGCCAGCAGCCGGGCAGAGCCGGAGTGAAAATTGATATTGCCGCTGCGCGACAGGATTTCAAAGCGGCCCTTGCAGGCCTCAAGATCGAGATCGCCAGTGGGTTCTTGGGCAACAACCGCAGGGGCGGCATCTGGCACCACGTCCGCTGCAGGCACTTCCGGTGTTGCCGCCGCGACGGGCGCATTCGCGACAGGGGCCTCCGCGACAGGGGCAGCTTCCGTCGGGGCAGGGGCCGCAGGTGCCACCGCTCCGCCGTTGCGCTTCAAGGTCAGATCAAAGCTGACGGTGCCCGAAGGGATGATCACCACATTCGCTGCCTCTTGCAGCTTTTGCACGCCCTCAGCCAAGCCAAAATCATCGGTCGCGATCACCACCGGCACCGTCGAGGACACCACCACGGTATCATCCTGCACCATGGTCACGGCCACATCGGTTTCAAGCTCTTTCTTCACGCCGTGCAGATCGAGCGTATAGGTCAGGTGAATGGTTTTGCGCCGCAGGCTGGGCAGATCGGCCAGATCGGCGGCATTGATCTTGGCGGTGATCACAGCCTCGGGGAAGCGGAAGGTTTCAAACAGCAAAAACCGCATCCGCACGTTGCGCAGATCAATCTTGGTGTCGACCGAATCCAGAAACACATGCAGCGACAACGTGCCATCTGCTGACAGCCCGCCAGAGAACGCGGCAAAGGTGCTGGATTCAACCTTGGTGACGTTCTTGACCGACTGAAACCGCAGCTGCGAGCTTTGCGCGTCAATCTGCCAGCCGGGCGCAAAGCTGGCGTCCTGTGCGGAGAGCGGCAGCGGGGCCAAGAGCGCGATCAGCGCCAGACTCAGCCGCATACGGATCAAAGCGTCAAACAAGCCGATCATCGAAAATGCTCCTGAATCGCAATGAAGTATGGGGCAGTCTGGCGGCGATTAAGACGGCAACAGGTTAAAAAACTCTGTCAGATCAGCGTATCGGAAGGTCCCCCACCACGCAAGGCCGGTGGCATCGCCCGCGTGGCAGCGAATCAGCAGCTTGCGGGGGAGGAAATCAGGGGTCGTTGCGCTGTAAGTCTGCTGAATATGCGGAGTTTTAGAGACAATCTGCAAATACTGTTGCCAATCTGGCGATAATCCGAAGGGCGAAAATTGACAGGTTTTGTCAGGCAAACCCCCCATGACCCGGCGCGGCGCAGAGCTGCCGCACCCCAAACACATTACTGCCCGATTTGACTCGCAGGCCAATATGGGTCATCTGCTTAAACAACCTAAAGGTGTGTAATGTCTGCTGCCCTCTCCAGCGCTTCTACTACAGCGCCTTCCAACTCGGCTCCGGTGATCACCATTGCTGCCGGAAGCTCGGCTGCCACGATACAGGCCGCAATCAACTCCGCCACCGCGGGCACGCATATTGTGTTGCAGCAGGGCACCTACAGATTCGACAAAACCGTGGTGCTGAACAAGGATGGCATCACGCTGGAAGGGCAAGGCAATGTCACGATCATCGCCGATAAGGCACTGGCCGGCGCGCCCGCGCTGCAAATCGGTTCGGCCTTGTTTCGCGAGACCGAAACCAACACCACGCATCTGAGCGCGGAGGCTAATCTTGGTGCCACTTACCTGCATCTGACCAACAGCACCGGCCTGAAAGTCGGCGATGTTCTGTGGATCGAGCGCCCGAATGATGCTGCCCTCTTCACCGAGATCGGCGATACTCAGTGGCAGCAGGACAAGCCCTTGCGGACCGCGATGGTCGTGGTCACGGCTGTCAATGGCAATACCGTGCATCTGGACCGCGAGCTGCCCTTCGCGTTCGACGCGGCCACGACAACCGTGGCTGTGGCGGATACGGTCGAGGATGTGACCGTGTGCAACCTAACCTTCAAAGGCGATTATGGCACCGCCGACCCCAGCGATTTCACCAACAGCAACAGCGCCGAAGATGGTGGCATGATGGTGCTGGTCAACAGCTCGGTGCGCACCGTGATCGAGCATGTCGACATCGTGGACCCGGGCTCGAACGGCCTGGTGCTGGGTCGCTCGATTGACGCGGTGGTGGATGACGTGACGGTGACCGGGGCGCAGAACAAAGGTGATGGCGGCAACGGTTATGGCTTTTGGATCCGGGACGTCTACGACAGCACCTTCACCCACCTGCAAGCGGTGGATACCCGCCATGCGGTGTTGTTCGCCAGCTATACCTCGGCGGCGAACAACACCATCGACGTGGATTTCACCAACCGCGACATCAACTTTCACGGCGGGTTGGACCATGGCAACACGGTGATCGTGCATAACTCGATCCGCACAACAGCCGAGCAAAGCTATATGGGCTCGGTCAGCTTTTTCAATCCCGGCACCAGCTATGGCGCGCCGACCGATCCCGATGCCAATGTGATCAAGTTTGAGAATGTCGTGGCAACCGTGCGGGCTGATATGGTGGTGGCAGTCGATACCGGGGCGCATATCAGCACATTGTCGGCCAATGACAGTGTGCAGGGCGGCGCGGGCAACGACTGGATTGATATGGGCACCGGCTCGGATCTGGTGCTGGCTTCGGCGGGTGACGACACGATCATCGGCGGGCAGGGCGTCGATCGGCTGGTGATGGGGCTGCACAGCTCGCAGGTGCTGGCGACCACGATCGACGGGCAAAGCGTTGTGCTCAGCGCATTGGGCCGCAGCTTTATCTCGGGGATCGAGGAGTTTCAGTTCATCGACGGGGTCAAATCCGTCACCAGCACGCAGTTGACGGTGGTTTCGGCACCTGCGACAGCGGCGGGTGGAACTCCGTCCACTGTTGATGTGTCTAGCGATAGCATGGCGGATGACTCTGTGTATGACGTGCGCATGACGGGGCGCGCTAACCTTGATTTTGTCGGCAACGCCAACGCCAACCGGGTCATCGGCAACGCGGGCAGCAACATCATCTTTGGCGAAGCGGGCGACGACTACTTGCATGGCTATGCGGGCAATGATTTGCTGAACGGCGGCGCAGGCAACGATGCGCTGTCTGGGGGCTTGGGCAGCGATACGCTGAACGGCGGCTCGGACAGGAACGCACTGATCGGGGGTGCTGGCGCGGATGTGTTCATCGCCAGCCATGGCATCAACACGGTGCGCGATTTCAGTATGACCGAGCATGACACGCTGGTGTTCTTCGGTTTTACGGAAACTGACCTTACGCAATCCCTCACGCATTGGCTGAGTGGCGCTGCATCCAGCACCGATGATTTTGCGATTTCCACGCAGATGCGCGGTGACGTCAGCTACCTGACCATAACATCCGACCTTGGTGATTCCCTGAGGTTGGCCGATATCACTGCGACCGCTTTGCGAGACTATCTTTTGCATTGATATTGCGGCTTGCGCCCCCGAGGCAGACCCAGAGGTGTCGGGGCAACCGTCAGGACGCCCGAAATTCTCTCTGCAAATATGTAGGGAAATGCCCCACAGCAGAAATTCCGGGGGGCTGCCGAACTAGGCAACTGCTCGGATTCTTGCCGAATTTGGCGACGACTTGGGCGAAATTGCGCTTGATGCCGCACCATGCTGTTTGGCGTTATTGTGCCGTTACGAAGCTTAGGCCTATTATGCAGCTGTGATTTGACGAGGTGACATTGTTTCAATCGGGGGGAGCCGGTTAACGTTTACTGTTTTCGCAGCAACCAAACGCCTGACTGCGCGTTGTTCTGCGCGAGCATACCCCGAAGGATCGTCTAGAATGCCAGTTGCAGACCAAGCGATTTCGATGGTGGTCATCGACAAGGACCCTATGTTTGCAATGGGCTTATGCGCATTGCTGGAAAAGAAGTCCGAGATTCAAGCTGTTGCACGCGCGCCCTCCGATGTGCTTGAGACGTCTCAGGATCATCCCGCCAAAGATCAGACTGGGCAGCAGGTCGATATTGTCTTGCTGGACCCAGCGCAGCTTGACCTCATTCCGTCTAAGCTGGTGCAGCGTTTGCAAGAGCGGTTCGGCACCCGCAGCTTGATCAGCTACACCAATGATCTGTCGATGACCTTGGCAAGATCCTGCCTTGCTGCAGGGTTTCGTGGCGTGCTGCCGCGCACGATTGGGCTGGAGCAGCTTGAGCAGGCGATCTCGGCGGTGCATGGCGGGGCGACCTGTATCGACCCGACCTTCGCCAACCTGTTCGAATCGGCGCCATCCGCAGCGTCAGTGTCCCGCCCGCGTGAGCTGACGGAACGGGAGATCTACGTACTGAAATCGGTGGCCTTCGGCAAAAGCCTGAAAGAGATCGGGCTGGAGCTGGAGCTGTCATCGAAAACCATCGAGACCTACAAGGCGCGCGGCAGCAGCAAGCTGAACCTGCAAGGGCGCCGCGCCATCGTTGAATATGCGATTCGTAATGGTTGGGTTCAATCGGAAGAACGCTTCGGCTGACATCTCAAAAACGGCGAAAAACGACAAGCACAGCGCATCCGAAAGGATGCGCTGTGCTTGTCGTTGTAATTTCTGCGATGCAGCATAAACCTTTCGGCTTTTCCCTACAGTAGACCTAAAAGCGTAAGGCATTTGGTAAAAAATACCTACTAAATAAGGGTTTAGCCTGACTTTCCAAATCTTTCTCACCATCCTTAAAGTGCCGTTAATGCTGCACTGCCGCATTTTCGCCGCAGAAAAGGCGCTTCAGAGGGACGATTGAGATGGCCAAAATTGTCGTATTCGGGATCGGATATGTGGGCGTGGTATCGGCAGCTTGTCTGGCGAAAGACGGCCATGAGGTGATCGCGGTAGATGTGGATCCGGGCAAAGTTGCCTCGATCAATGCGGGGCTTTCGCCCATCGTGGAACACGGCCTGCCAGAGCTGATTGCCGAGGTTTTTGCCGCAGGCAAGCTGACTGCCACCTTGGACGCCGCCGCCGCCGTGCGCGCTGCCGATGCGTCGTTTGTCTGCGTCGGCACGCCTTCGGCCGAAGATGGCTCGATCGGGCTGAAATATGTCGAAAGCTGCTGCCGGGCGATTGCCGCCGCACTTCCGGGCAAAGATGGGTTCCATTCAGTCATCGTGCGCTCCACCATTGTGCCCGGCACGATGGAAAAGGTCTGCATTCCGATCCTTGAGGAATATTCCGGCATGGAAGCGGGCGTTGGATTCGGCGTCGGCTACTACCCCGAGTTCCTGCGCGAAAGCACCGCCATTCAGGATTACTACGATCCCGGCCTGATCGTGTTCGGCGCTTTGGAGAAAAAGACCGCCGATTTCCTGACCATGCTGAACAAAGACCTGCCCTGCGATGTGAACGTCGTCGATGTGCGCTCGGCCGAGATGATCAAATACACCTCGAACGCTTGGCGCGCGGTGAAAGTCACCTTCGCCAATGAGATCGGCAATATCGCCAAGGCTTGCGGCCTTGATGGCCAAGCCGTGATGAAAATCCTGTGCTCGGATCACAAGGTCTCAATGAGCCCGTATTTCATGCGCCCCGGTTTTGCCTTTGGCGGCTCCTGCCTGCCGAAAGACGTGCGGGCTTTGCGCTCGATCGCCGCTGACATTGAGGTCGCCTCGCCGCTGCTCGATGCGGTGCTGGTCGCCAATGCCGAACAGATCAACCGCGCGGAGGCGATGGTGATGGCTTCCGGTTCTACTTCGGTCGGCCTTGTCGGCATCAGCTTCAAACCCGGCACCGATGACATGCGCGAAAGCCCTCTCGCCGAGCTGGCTGCACGTCTGATCGACCAAGGCATGACGCTGAATGTCTATGACCCCTTCGTGCAAGAGGCTTACGCCAATGACATGAGCGCCGCGGGCCGTGGCAACGATTACAACATTGATCTGAAAGACCGTCTGGTGCCGACGATCAAGGAACTGTTGGCGAAGTCCGACATCGTGCTGGTCGGCAACAAATACGACGACACGCTGGAGGAATTGAACGCCGCCACCCATCCGGTGATTGACCTGACGCGCATCAAAGCGGGCAAACTCTCGGGCGGTACTTATCAGGGCATTTGCTGGTAATGATGATGCTGGGACATATCGCCTTTATCGCTGTGATGGTTGGGCTTGGCCTGAGCCTGCCGTTCCATGCGATGGGCGATGTGGGCAGTGCTTTGGTCGTGGTCGGCGTGATCGGCCTTTGGCGCTACACTTGGGCCGCGATCAACTTCCTACGGGCGGCGCTGTTCCTGAAATGGGTCTACCCCCAGCGCAAGGCGCGGGCGATGGCGGCCTATGCTGCTTTGCCCACGCCAGCACACGCCTATTTTCTGGTGACCAGCTACAAGATCGAACCCGAAGTCACCACGCGCGTCTATCAAGCGCTGTTCCGCGCCGCTGCGGCTTCGGCTGGTGGGGCGACGGTGGTGTGTTCGGTGGTCGATACCGCCGACGCCCGGCTGATCCGCAATATCTTTGACCAGATGGCAGTGGATACGTCGACCACCCGCCTGATGGTCGATCAGATCGCGGGCACAGGCAAAAGGGATGCCCTCGCGCGGTCCTTGCGCCTGATCGCGGGCGAAGCCCCCACCCGTCGCGATATCGTGCTGTTTGTCGATGGCGACAGCTGCGTGCCAGAAAACATTGTGGCGGCCACCGCCCCCTTCTTCACCAACCCCGATATGGGGGCCGTGACCACCGACGAAGAAGTCGAAATTCGCGCCACCGACATGCCGCTGTTCCGCGATTGGTTCATGCTGCGCTTTAACCAGCGGCAGGTGATGATGTCGTCAATGGGCCTGTCTGACCGCGTGCTGACCCTGACCGGGCGGATGAGCGTGGTGCGCGCCGATCTTGCCACCAACGCGGGCTTCGTCAATCAAGTGCAAAGCGATTTCATCGACCATTGGCGGCTTGGCCGGGTGAACTTCCTGACCGGAGACGACAAATCCACTTGGTTCTGGCTGCTGAAGAATGGCTACAAGATGGGCTACTTGCCCGATGTCGCCTCGCTGTCGATGGAAAGCCAGCCGCGCCCCGGTTTTGTCGATTCCGCCCTGACCCTGATGATGCGCTGGTTTGGCAACATGCTGCGCACCAATGGCCGCGCGCTGTCACTTTCCCCCAACAGCATCGGCTGGTTTACGTGGTGGTCAATCCTGGATCAGCGCGTCGGCATCTGGACCACCCTCGCGGGCCCGATCTCGGTGCTGTTTGGCGCCGTGTTTATCGAGCCGCTCGCTCTGCCGGTCTACATCGCCTGGATCATGTTCACCCGCTACACCTACTGCTGGATTCTGGCGACGGTGCGGATGCAGGCCTTCCCGATCACCTATCCGTTCTTGCTGTATTTCAGCCAGATCACTGGGGCGGCTGTGAAAAGCTTTGTGCTGTTCCGCCTCGATCGCCAACGCTGGACGCGGCAATCCGCCCGCAAAGCCCGCGCCGATGCACTCCCCTTCCGCCAACGCCTGCAAGGCTGGTCGTCGGCTTTCTCCCACTCCCTCGCCCTTGGATGGCTGACTTTGGGTGTGGTTCTTCTGTCTGGCATTGTCTGAATTCGCGAAGGAATACGAAAATGGACACCAATACCGCTGCAAGCCAAACCATCGGCCGACTGCCAAACCTGCCAGTGCAGGGCGAGCATCCCATGCTGGACATCCCCTTTGTCGTCGGTATCGACGGACGGCAGTTCAGGGGCGAACGGCTGTCTTTGGTCGCCGCCGAAATCACCGGGCTGATGGACCCGGCCTTGGACGGGGCCACCCGTCTGATGCGCTTCATGTTCCCGTTCAAAGGCTTCAGCGTCACGCTGGAAGTGTTGGGCCAATTCCAGGCGCTCGACCGTGAACAGGGTCACGCCACGGTCAATTTCGTCGATCCGGCAGGCGAGCATCTGCCGCAGCTGCGCCATCTGATCAATTCCTACATCGCGGGCGATCTTGTCGCCTTGGGCGAGGTGATCGGGGTTGCCCCGTCAATCCCATCCCCCGCCAACCGTGCCGCCGCGATGACTGCCAAGGGGCTGACCTTTAGCCGCGTTTTGGGCAGCGCTGGGCTGGCCCTCGCCACCTTGGCCCTGCTCGCAGCGGTCGGCACCTTGGCCTATAACCGCATCTTCACTCTGCCGCTCGCCGCCCCCGGTCTGGCTGTGCAAGACGGCATGACGCTGACCGCCATCGCGGGCGGCCAAGTCGATTACGTCAACCTCGCCGCCGCCAAAGGCGAGGTCGCCTTCACCATCCGCGCCACCTCGGGCGAGATGCTGTCGATTGCGATGCCCTGCGATTGCACCGCAACCGCCTTGGCCGCCACCGTCGGCGCCACGGTCAGTGCGGGCGAGCCGATGCTGAACGTCCACACCGCCGATGCGCCTGTGGTGCTGACGGCGACTGTGCCCGCCGAAGAAGTGCTGACACTGGCCTTTGCCGATCACGTCAAGGTGCAGTTCGGCGACGGCAGCACGATCAACGCGGCTGTCGACCCCGCCAGCTTGCGCGCCGAGGCAACCGATGCGGGCCTGCCCGTGCGGCTGATTCCGGCCACGCCTTTGCAACCTGAACAAGCTGGCCAACTGGCCAAGCTGACCATCATCAAGAAGCCTTGGTTCTAAGACAACACGCTACCCCCGTTACTACCTTTTCAGTTTTCCACTTCGGGCAATGACCCATCGGAGCACGCCATGAAAACGTCGATATACCCCTTGGTTCTGTGCGGTGGCATGGGATCGCGGCTCTGGCCGATGTCACGAGTCGAGCAGCCGAAGCAATTTCAGCCGGTGCAAGGCAAGGGCAGTCTGAGCTATTTTCAGACCACCCTGCAGCGTCACCGCGGCGGTGTGTTCAAGCCGCCGATCATCGTGACCAGCGCAGGGCAGACCCAACTGGTCGCGCGTCAGATGCGCGATCTGCAACTGACGGGTTCGGTGATTGCTGAACCGATGGGCCGTAACACGGGCCCGGCTGTTTTGGCTGCTGCTCTGACGGCCATCGCAGAAGATCCTGAAGCGCAGCTTCTGGTGCTGCCATCGGATCACATCATCACCGGCGATCTGAACGCCACCGTTGTGGCGATGCAGCAAGCCGCTGACAATGGCCGCATCGTGCTGTTCGGCGTGCCGCCAGCCTACCCCGAAATCGGCTATGGCTATATCGTCGATGGTGGCGGCTATACCAACTATCCGGGTCTGCACCGGGTTGAGACCTTCATCGAAAAGCCGCCGTATGAGCGCGCACAGGCGCTGATTTCCGGCGGCTATTCCTATTGGGCTTCCGGCATCAGCCTGTTCCGCGCCGATGTGCTGATCGAAGAATTCCACCGCCTAGAGCCGGAAACCTTCTACGCGGTTTCCGCAGCCGTCAGCGCGGGCAAGATGATCAACGGCGCTTTGCATCTGGAAGAAACCTCTTTCGTCAAAGCCAAGTCCGAGCCGACCGAGCGTCTGGTATTTGAACACTCCACCGCCGTCGCTCTGGCTCCGGCCCGCGACATTCAATGGGATGATGTTGGTGCCTGGAATGCGGTGCAGAAGATCTCGACCCGCAACGAGCATGGCAACGTGATCAATGGCGACGTGTTTGCGTTGGATACTGAAAACTCCCTGATCCAAAGCAGTTCGCGCTTGGTGGCGGTGATCGGGTTGCGCGATATGATCGTGGTTGATACCCCCGACGCGCTTTTGGTGATGAACCGCGACCACGCCCAAAGCGTCAAGCAAGTGGTTGATCATCTCAAGGGCATGAACCGCCCCGAAGTCTCTACCCATCTTCTGCGGGACACCAACTGGGGTCAGGTCGAACTGCTGGCGAAAGACGATGGCTATGACATGCGGATGCTGGTCATAGCCCCCGGCGCCTCCTTGCGGGTCAATGGCACGGGCCACGGGCCGAGCCTGCTGACCTTCCTCAACGGCGGCGGCGTGTATGAGCGTGAAGGCAAAATGGTCGCGGTCGAGCGTGGTGACAGCGTCACCATTCCCGCCGATGTCACCCTGCCTTTGACCAACACCGGATCAAAAGAACTGCGGGCGATGCAGCTTTTGATGACCTATGACGCCGAGAATGTCGCCGAAGTGGCGGCCTCTGCCGTCAAGGCGGTGGCATCGTTGTTCGCCAAATCCGAACCTTTGCAGCCCGTGGCCGGGGCGGTGCAATAGGATGACCCGCGTCTGGGCATATCTGGCGAGTGCTGTGCTGTTCAGCGCAAGCATGGGGCAAGCCGCCCCCAAGCTTGCCGACAGCACGGCCCTGCACGCAGGCATCGCCGGATTGCAGCAAGAGGCCAGCGGGATGAGCACGCAGGGCTTCGCTTATGATGCGGTGGCGCAGATTGCACAGCTTTACGGTGTGAAACCTGCGCCCCGCCCGCAAACGTCAACCAATGTGATCCTGCCTTCGGGCGATGCCGCCAAGGTCGCGGCGGGGGATACCCAGATCGCGCTGACCCAACTGTCGATCTCGGAAGGCACCAACAACCAGCTGCGTGTGCAGCAGGCCCAGCATGCCAGCAAGGCCGGGATTTTCATCAGCGCGGGCGTGATCAGCCTGCAAGATCTGGCGACCGCCGCGCAAGCCCAGGGCATTGCGGGCATTGCGATGGCGGATGGCGTCGTCATTCTGTCGCGTCCGCTGGTGATCTGGCAGGGCGCGACCTTGCTGATCCATCCCGGCGATGTGTTGCAGATGCAAGCCGCCGAGGGCGCCTTCCTGCTGAACTTCGGCAAACTTGACATGCGCGGCGCTACCCTGCGCAGCGATGTCGCCGCCGACGCGCCAGAGACACAGTATCGCCCCTTCGTGCTGACCTCCGGCTCTGGCCAGGTTTATGCCGAGGCCAACCAGTTTCAAGCTTTGGGCATGGCCGCGCTTGGCCCCTTCGCGGGCTTCGTGATCTCAACCCAAGGCCTGTTCGCCTCGGCCACGCCCTCGGTGCTGCGCGACAATCGCTTTGAAGACATCGGCGGCGTCGCCCTGATCGGCACCAAGGCCGCGCAGGTGACGCAGAATGCGTTTCTGGCCTCGCGCGGCGGGGCGCTGATCTTGGCGCAAGTCGGCGAAGGTGCGGTTTTGGGCAATACGATTTACCAGACCAAAGCCGGGGCTGGCCTGCGGATCACCGCGCGCTCAAAGGATATGCTGATCGCGGGCAATCTGGTGCTGGGCGGGCAGGGCAATGGCGTGCAAGTCGATGGGGGCAGCTTTGGCATCACCCTGCGCGGCAACGCAGTTCTGGATAACGCGCAAAGTGGCCTTGCCGCCAAAACCGCCTCGTGCCTTTCGGTGCAAGACAACGTCATCGCCGCCAATGGCGCGGTCGGCCTGCGCTTGACCAAAACCGGATATGTCCAGATCGCGGGCAATGCGCTGGTCGACAACGCAGGCTCTGCCATCGCGGTTGGCGCGCAACTGGCCAAAGCACGGCTCGACCTGAACAGCAATCTGATGGCGCAGAACCAGATCGGCCTGACTGGCGCGGCTTTGCACCTTGTCACCCTGCGCGACAACGATCTGAGCGCGCAACTACCCCGCATTTTCGACGGTGAATTCGCCCAACATCAGGCGGCATTCCTCACCTCAGGCCGCACCGACCATGCGGCCGTTTTCCAGATTTCGAGTGCCACGGCAGAAGATGCCGATTTCGCCTCGATCTGCACTCAGGAGTAACCTCATGGTCTTTTCATCGGAAACCTTCCTGTTTCTATTCCTACCGCTGTTCCTGATCATCTACTACCTGACGCCCGCCCGTGGCCGTTCGATGGTGATCCTGTTCGCCTCATATCTGTTCTACGGCTGGTGGCGGTTTGACTTCCTGCTGTTGCTGTTCGCAACAACCCTGTGGACCTTCTGCATCGGCTTGCTGATCGCGAAAAACCTCGACACACCGCGCGCGAAGATGTGGTGCGGCATCGGGGTCGTGGGCTGCCTGGCGGTGCTGGGCGTGTTCAAATACCTCAACTTCTTCATCGACAGCTTGGCACAACTGTTTGGCACTGATGCCGCAGGGCTTGGCGTGCATTGGCGCTTGATCCTGCCAATCGGTGTGTCGTTCTACGTGTTCCACTCGATCAGCTATCTGGTCGATGTCACCCGCAAAGACGCCGATGCGACACTGAAATTCTTCGATTTCGCCGCCTTCATCGCGCTGTTCCCGCAGCTGGTGGCAGGCCCGATCCTGCGCTTTAAGGACTTGGCGGATCAGTTCAAACACCGCACCCATTCGCTGGTGCTGTTTGCCGATGGCTTGGCCCTGTTCATCGTGGGCCTTGGCAAAAAGGTGTTGCTGGCCGACACCATCGCGCCTTTGGCCGACGTTGCCTTCAACACACCGGACCCTTCAGCGGCGCTGTCTTGGCTTGGCTCCCTCGCCTATATGATGCAGCTCTATTTTGACTTCTCGGGCTATTCCGACATGGCCGTGGGCTTGGGCCTGATGATGGGCTTCCGGTTCCGCAAGAACTTCGACATGCCCTATATCAGCCGCTCGATCACCGAGTTCTGGCGGCGCTGGCACATCTCGCTGTCGGTCTGGCTGCGCGATTACCTCTATATCCCGCTGGGCGGCAACCGCGTCGGCCCCGGTCGCACCTATGTCAACCTGATGATCGTGATGGTGCTGGGCGGGCTGTGGCACGGCGCGAACGGCACCTTCCTCGCCTGGGGCATCTGGCACGGCGCGTGGCTGGCGATAGAGCGCGCGACCGGCTGGGCCAACCGCTCGTCCTTCATCGGCCTTGTGCAAACCTTGCTTTTGGTGCTGATCGGCTGGGTCGCCTTCCGCGCCGTCGACATGCATCAAGCGATGGACGTTTACGCCGGGATGATCGGCCTGCACGGCTTTGCCATTCCGATGGACGTGGCTTTCCAGATCAGCGGTGAAAGCATGGCGATGCTGGTGATCGCGATGATCTATTGCGCCGCTGAACCACAGATCAACCGCATCGGCAAAGAGATGTATTTCGCGCCGCAAGGTGGCATCGGCGTCAGCAGCAATGGCACGCTGACCGCCGCCACCTCACTGCTGCCCGTCGCCGTTGTCTCGCTGATCGCCATGCTTGCGATCATGAAACTGGCCGAGGCGAGCTTCTCGCCCTTCCTGTATTTCCAGTTCTGAAGGAGGATCGCCATGCAGCGCTTCTATCGGATATCTCGCTACTTCTTGCCGGTGATGTTTTTCGGCTACGTCCCTTTCGCCAATCTGGCGGTCTATGAGGAACCCGGCGGCAAGCTGGCAGCATTTGACATGGCCGCCCTGCGCGGCACCGTCACCCACAGCTTTGACACGCTTTATAAAACCGCGATGCCCCACCGCGAGCCTTCGATTGGCGTGATGGGTGCAGCCCGCTATCTGCTGATCGGCGAAGGTCGCAAGGGCGTTGTCGTGGGCAAAGATGGCTGGCTGTTCACGGCTGAGGAAACCCGTCCGCTGCCCGCCAGCCTGTCGCCCTCGGTTGCCAAAATCGCCGAGGTCCGCGATCTGCTGGCCGCCCACGGCACCAAGCTGGTCGTCGTGCCGCTTCCCGCCAAGGTGGATGTGCAATCGGCCGAAGCCGCAGCGCCGGAACTTTCGGCTGAGATGGCAGGGTTCTACGGCGATCTGCTGGCCAAACTGAAAGCGGCGGACGTTGATGCGGTCGACGCCCGCACGCCACTGGTCGAGTTGGTGAAATCCAAACCCGCCTTCTTTGCCACAGATACCCATTGGACGCTGGACGGCGCCGCCGCCGTGGCCGCTGCCGTGGCACAATCCGGTCTGATCCCGCTGGGCAGCGCGGAAATGACCCGCGCCGAAGAACCCAAAGCCGAATTTGCCGGCGATCTTGTGTCCTATGTCACCACCGAAGGCATCGCGCCGATGCTGGGCTTGGATCGCGAAGACGCCAATCCCTACCTCGTCGCAGCCCCCGCTGACACGTCCGACATCTTTGCCGCAGCCCAAGTCGATGTGGTCCTGATCGGCACCTCTTACAGCGCCAATCCGCATTGGAGCTTTGCCGAAGCCCTGAAGCTTGATCTGCACCAAGACGTGCTGAACGCAGCCGATCAGGGGCTTGGCCCGGTCAAACCGATGGACACATACCTTGCCTCTGACAGCTTCCGCGACGCCCCGCCGAAAGTGGTGATCTGGGAAATGCCTTTGCGCTATTTGACCGATCCCAAGCTGTGGGACGGCCATAAAATTGGGGAAGAGGTCGCAAGTGCAGATTAAATCTCTGATCATCGCAAGCGTGATGCTGACCGGCTTTTTGGCGGCTCCGTTGCGGGTGCAGGCAGAAGACCGCGTGGTGCCGCCGACCGTGGTGTCAAAGGTCTATCCCAGCAAAGAAGAAAAAGCCGCGAAGTTGGCCGAAAGGTTGGCGCTGCAGAAGGCCGCGCGTTTGGCCGCAAAACCTCCGGTTGACCCAGTGGTGTCACGCGTGAAAACGCTGCACAATCGTATGGTTGCGAAGGAAGAACTGACAGCCAGCGAAATGCAAGAACTGGCGGATTCCGGTGATGGGCTTGCTGCGTTTTATTACGCCCGCAGGCTGGAAGAAACCGGCAGATCCAGCGTGCTGCCCTCTGCCGTGCATTACTATGCGATGGCGTCCTATTTGGGTCGTGAATTCGCGATGAACCGCATGATCGCGTTGATGAAATCGCCCGAAGTCACCCTGTCTGACAAGCAGATCAAAAGCGGCAAGGATGCTCTGGTCAAGTTGGCGCGCTCTGGCAACACTGCGGCAGCGCTTGGCCTCGCCGATATGTACGCCATCGGCCAACCTTTTGCCCAGGACACAGCCAAGTCGCGCGAATGGCTGATGCAGGCCGCTAAAGCAGGCGACGCCAATGCCGCGCAAAAACTGGCGCAAGCCGCGATCATGCCGCAAGACGGCAGCCCGCCCGATGTGCCCGCCGCCCGCGCGGCGCTGGCGCTGATGATCGCCTCGAATGAACCCGGCAAAGTCGCGATGGCGCAGACCCTGCTCGCCCGCCTTGACGCCACAGACCCCTTGGAGGTTTCCCAATGAACGCAGCTTTCCCGCTTGCGGCGGCGCTCGGCTTGGTCCTGACTGCCGCGCCCGCCTTGGCGCAAACCGCTTCAAACTTCGATTGCACGAACTACGAGTTCAACACCGTTCTGCCCGCGATTGAAGGCAAAGACGGCGTGTTCTTCCGCACCTTTGCCGATCTGCGGATGCAACACCCGCTGGATGACCGCACCGTGCATATGCTGGGACAACTGGCAAAAGTGTTGAAGGAAAATGGCACCACGCTGGTCTATGTCACCATCCCGACAAAATCGCAGGTGATGGCGCAATATCTGCCCGCCCATGCCGCAGATTATGGCTTTCAGCCTGAAGTGGCGAATGCGATCTACACCGATTTCATCACCCGCTTGAAGAAAGCTGGCATCGTGGCGCCCGATATGATGACCGCCCTGCGCAACAACAAAGGCGGTGAACGCGCTTTGTTCGGCGATGACTTCCACTGGACCTCGCAAGGCGCGCGGTTGGGCGCACAGGCGATTGCCGAACAGATCAAGGCCGACCCGGCCTATACCGATCTGCCGACGCAAACCTTCGTCACCACCGCGATTGCGCCCGAAGTTGCTTTCTCGGGGATGCGCCGCACCCTGCAAGGCTATTGCGCCAAATCGCTGCCGCCGACCGAGACGATGGCCTATAAAACCGAAGCCGCTGCCAGCACCGATGAAGCCGCCTCGGGTCTTGATATCTTCGCCGCCTCGAATGAGGTGCTGCCTGCGGTGCTGGTCGGCACCTCTTATTCTGACTCGCCGATCAACAACTTCGCAGGCTTTCTAGCGGAATATTCGCAGCTGGAAATCGTCAACTACGCGATCACCGGCGGCAACCAGTTCGGCTCGATGACCTCTTATCTGACCTCGGATGAATTCAAGGCACAGCGTCCGCGCTTCCTGATCTGGGAAAACCCGATCTACAACAACCTCGCCCAATACGGCGCGGCACCGCTGGAAGAATTGATCGCGGCTGCGGGCAATACCTGCACCACCGCTTTGCCCGTCACCAAGCTGGACGCCAACACGGTCGAGGCCTCGCTCGAAGGACTCAAGGTCGGTGCTGATGATGCGATCTTTGCCGATTTCGGCAGAGAGGGTCCGCGCATCGCCAATTTTAGCATCGAGGCTACCGATGGATTAATCCGTCACTCGAAAATTGAACGCAGCCAAAGGTTGCGTTCTACTGGAAATTTCTACCTTGGATTGTCGGCTTTCACGATGCCGAATATCAAAAAAGTGACGGTGCATTTCGATCGCCCCGTCAGTGAATCCACAACCCTGAATTACTGCGCGAATACCAAAGGAGACGCGTCATGATGAAGAATAGCAGCTGGTTGATTGCCCTATGTGCAGGGCTTTGCGGCATGTATGCCACGACGGGGCTGGCTCAAGACGGCGGGCTCTATGAAGATGTGCCCGACCCCAGCGCCAGCTTTGTGCGCGTGGTCGCTGCCGCCCCAACCAATGCAGTGATCGACACCAAAACTTTCGATCAACTGGATGGCGGGATTTCGGGCTACGTCGTTGTCGCCAAACCCGGTGAGATCAAACTGGTAACCGGGGTGGATGACGCCACGGTCAAGGTCGAGGCGGGCAAGTATTACTCTTACGTTGTCGGCGCTGATGGCACCAAAACACTGGTGCCCGAGGACATCACCTCTAACCCCGCACAAGCCGTGATCAGTTTCTTCAACCTCAGCGATCTGCCGAAGGTTGATTTGTATGTGCCCGCTGCCAAAGCGGTGGCGCTGCCGGGCGTGCCGATGAATGGCGCGGCCAATGTGGCGCTGAAAGCTCCGCTGACCTTGGATTTTGAAGTCCGCGATGGCGACAAAGTCTTGGCCTCGCTGCCTGCGGTCGATCTGCAACGCCGCGGTGGTGTGGCGATTGTGCTGCGCGGCTCTGCGGGCAACTACACCGTGGCGGGCTCAAACTCGACGCTTGCCAACTAAGTTAATCGCCCAGCCGCCGTGCAGGTCAACCCTGCGCGGCGGCACATCGGCAAAAGGATAGACCATGACACGCGCTGCAGCCCTGCTTTCCCGCCCGTTCTTGCCGCTTTGCTTTGCCGCTCTGGCTGGCCTTCCCGCCTTTGCGCAAACAGCAGGCCCGCAAACCGTCGCGGTAAACTTCGAGCCGCCCCGCATCGAGGTGGAAAAGATCTGTGCGCCCAGCACCCCCGACGAACAACTCGCCGCACAATGGGCCGCTTGGGATGGCAAAACCTTGCCCGAGATGGCCCCCGATTTGATCCAACGCGACCTCCGTCGTCTGATGGATGCCGACGCGATCCGCTGGTTTGACACCATCGAAAAGGCCCAAGCCCTGATGCCTGGGGTTGATCCGCAATTCGACGCGAACAAGGCGCTGCTGGCGCAGGTGGAACTGCTGATCGCGGCGGGCCGTCTGAAAGAACTGACCAACCAACGTCTCGTTGATCAACTGATGGCGACGGAAAACGGCGGTTCTCCGCGCCTGCAAAACATCCTTGCCGATTATCTGATGAACGGCACCGGGGTCGCGGTGGATAAGGAAAAAGGCCTTAAAATGCTGGTCGCGGCGGGCTATGGCGGCAACGCCGATGCTTTGCTGAAGATCGTCGAACTGCGAGAAAAAGGCACGCAGATTCCCGGTTGGGATGTGCCGTCCGATATTGCTGTCACCATGGCCTTCGGGGCCTTGGTCGGCAAGATGGACCCGATGATTTGCGACCGTGTCGCCCGCATCGCCCGCGAATATATGAACGGCACCATCGTCACCCGTGATGTCGGTCTGGCCGAAAAATGGTTCCGCTTTGCCGCCGATATGGGCGATGGCGTCTCGGCTTGGAAAGTCGCCGAGATGCATATGCGCTCGGAAGATCTGATCAAATCCAACGACACCCTGATCGCCTATCTGTCCAAAGCCGCCGACGCGGGCCTGCCCTATGCGCAGGTGGCGCTGGGTCGTCTCTATGAACAAGGCGCTTTGGTCGGTAAGAAAGACATCGAACATGCCCGCGCGCTTTACGAGAAAGCCGCCAAATTCGGCGACCGCGCTGGTCTGTTGCGCAACGCGTTGTTCCTGCAATCCGAAGCGAAAGCGGATGCTGCCTACCTGCCCGCCTATCGCGCCGCTTTGGAAGAATTCGCCAAACGCGCTGATGCTCCGGCTTGGATTTTCATCGCTCTGGGTGATTTTGAACTCGCCGACAAGGGCCGCTGGGGTGGTGAATCCGCCGCCGTCGCCTATTATGAAAAAGCCGAGGCAATGGACGAGGCCAGCGCCACAAAACGCCTCACTCCGATCCGCTTTCGCTATGCCACCACACCGGAGCAATTCTATCAGGTCATCGACAAGGTGATCGACACCGTCCACACGGGTGGCGAGATTGACCCGATGAATGGTCTCAAAGATGCCTTCAGTTGCCGTGCGCCGCAGGCACCGCAGCGCACCGAGGCGCAGTATTGGGAAGGCATCAGTGCCGCCACTGGCACCAAAACCGCCGAATTCACCCCGACCGAGCTGCTGGCGCTGATCGCCAACCCCAATCCGCAAGACATTGCGCGCCTGCAATCTCAGGCGCTCTATGGCCGTCCGACCGCCATCGCGCAATATATGGAAGTTCTGGTGCGCAGCAACGCCGCGCCCGAGGAACTCGCCTTCTGGGAATCCTATGCCAAACGTTTTGATGGTGTCACCGCCGCGCGTGGGCGGCTAGAGAACAAGTTTGCCGAAATCGGTCAGAACCTCAGCGATCCCACGACAATACTGCGCGCAGCGATTGCCGAAGGCGACACCTCTGCCGAAGTTGATCTGGCCGAGATCCTGCTCAAGCAAGACCCGCAGAAAAACGCGGCCGCAGCGCTTGCAGCGGTGGAGCCTATGGCCGAGATGGGCAATGGTGCCGCATTGCGGTTGCTGCCGCAGCTTGATCCCAAACGTTTCCCCGATCTGAAAACCGTCTACACCACCTATGCCGATGCCATTGAAGCGCGCGGCGATTTTGACGCCATCGTGCTGGCGTTGCCGTTCCAGCCTGACCTCGGGCGTCGCGACGATTACCTGCACCGCGCCACCACCGCCACCGATTGCAGCTTTGACGAAATCAAATCCCTCGCCGATGCGATGGGTCAGTTGGGTGATCAGGCGGCCTTCATGAAATGGGTGGATGTGGCCGAATTCCTTAGCGAAAATGACAGCTGGCGGCTGGTGCAACTGGGCGATCTGCTGCGCCACTATGGTGGCGAGTCGATGGCCACCGCACAACTTGCCTATTATCAGCGCGGCTATGACGGCGGCAACACCACTGCCATTCACCGTCTGCTCGACATCTACGGCGACGATGGCGCGCCGCAGTTCAACGCGGCGAAGGCAGCCGATCTCTACGTTGCTTTGGTCACCAACAGCCAACCCAAGGACATACCCCGCGCGCTGTCCCGACTGGCCGTTGCCTCGCCGTCGATCCAAGACAACGCCTATGCGCGGCTTGACGTGCCCAAGCTCTACCGTGTCGCTGCCGAAGCCGGCAATCCGGCAGGGATGCGCGAATATGGCAAGCTGTTGCAGGTCAGCGCGAAATCGACGTCCGAGTTGGAGGCCTCGACTCAATGGATCGCCAAAGCCGCCGAGGCAGGCGATGTCCCCGCGATGCTGACCTATGCCGATGCGCTCGCCTTCGGTCTGGGTGTGCCCGCCTCGCGGGCAGATGCACTGGTTTGGCTGCAAAAAGCCGCAGACGCGGGCAACACCGATGCCACCACAAAAGTCCGTAGCCTGACGCTACAACCGGAGGTCAGCCAATGAGCGCCCACATCACCCGCCTGATTTTAGCCATCAGCCTTGGCCTTGGCGCGCAATCCGCCATCGCCGAGACCAAGCCCAAGCCCAAGGCCGAACCCGAGCCCTTCGCCTGCTTCGATCCAGTCCCCCCGGTGACGGAACTTGCCATCCCCAGCCGCTACAAGGATGACAGCAAGAACCGTTCTGATTTCGACGCCGAAGCCAACGCAGCTGTCGAGGCTGCGCTGAACCCGGTGGATGATTTCATCAATGCTCTGGTCAAAAATGCCAACGCGGCGCTGCAGATCACCGCAGAGCCCGAAGGTGATCCAGCGGCTCCGGTTGATCCCGCAGCCCAACCCGATCCCGCAGCCGAAGCCACGCCCGAAACGCCGCCCGATCTGGCTAAGCAAACCCTGATTGCCGATTGCGTGGTGGATCGCATCCACGACTGGGCCGCTGTCGATGCTTTGGCCGATATGAAAACCCAAGGTGCGCAGCTGTCCGTTCCCAGCCGGATCGCAGGCATCGCCATGGCCTATGCGCAGGTGCGCAGCCTTGCCACCCAAGACACCCGCCAGCCCGAGATTGAGGCTTGGCTGACCGCGCGGATGCAGGACAGCATGGCGTTCTTCGACACCGAAGCCCCGCCGAAATCGCGCGAAAACAACCTGCGCGCTTGGGCGGCTTTGGGCGCGGCGCAGGTCGGCTTGCTGCAAAACAACGAAGCGATGACCACTTGGGCTGCTGACTCGGTCAAACTGGTGCTTTGCACCGCCACCCCGGAAGGCGCTTTGCCGAATGAAATGTGGCGTGGCAAACTGGCGCTGCATTACCAGATCCACGCCGTCGGCCCGTTGGTCGTCGCCAACGCTTTGCTGCAACCGACGCATCCCGATCTGTTGGCCACTTGCGACAACGCCCTGCTGCGCGTCGTCCGCTTCACCCTGAAAGCCGTGGAAGACCCCAAACTGGTCGAGGCGATCACCGACAAGCCGCAAAAATTCGACCCCGCCACCGAGATGAAGCGTGCCTTCCAATTCGCCTGGCTGGCTCCGCTGGAGACTTTGGTGCAAGAACCCGACTTCACCACCTTTGCGGCAAAGTTTGACCTGCTCAGCAATTCCAAAATCGGCGGCAAGCAAAGCCTGCTCTGGCCCGCGCTGGACGCAAAAGACCCCGCCGCAACAGAAGAAGACCCCGCGACAACGCCATAACGGAACGTGCGGTTTTCGATAGCTACGAATGGGGCAGGGGGCAATCCTCTGCCCCTTCGCTATGTTCCACTCGACATCTCCGCCAGATATTTTATACTTAAAGCAATTCCCCCACCGGAGCCCGCCATGACCGAGGTCTATATCTGCGACTATATCCGCACCCCGATTGGCCGCTTTGGCGGCAGCCTGTCCTCCATCCGCACCGACGATCTCGCCGCCATTCCCCTGCGCGCCCTGATCGCCCGCAATCCCCACGTCGATTGGGCGGCGGTCGATGATGTTGTGCTGGGTTGCGCCAATCAGGCCGGCGAGGATAACCGCAACGTCGCCCGCATGGCCACACTTCTCGCGGGCCTGCCGCAAACCGTCAGCGGCACCACAGTCAACCGCCTCTGTGGCTCGGGCATGGACGCGATCCTGCTCGCCGCCCGTCAGATCAAAGCAGGCGAGGCCGATCTGATCATCGCAGGCGGCGTCGAATCGATGTCGCGCGCGCCCTTCGTGATGCCGAAAGCCGAAACCGCCTTCTCCCGTGCCGCCGAAATCCACGACACGACGATCGGCTGGCGCTTCATCAACCCCTTGATGCAACAGCAATACGGCACCGACTCGATGCCAGAAACCGCCGAGAACGTCGCGACCGATTGCAACATCTCCCGCGCCGACCAAGACGCCTTCGCTTTGCGCTCTCAGGCCCGCGCCAGCGCCGCGCAAGCCAATGGCCGTCTCGCGCAAGAAATCACCCCGGTCTCGATTCCCCAACGCAAGGGCGATCCGATCCTGATCACCCAAGACGAACACCCCCGCGCCACCACGCTGGAAGCCCTTGCCAAACTCGGCACCCCGTTCCGCAAAGGGGGCAGCGTCACGGCGGGCAATGCCAGCGGCGTCAATGACGGGGCCACCGCCCTGATCATCGCTTCCGCCGCCGCCGCCCACAAATACGGCCTCACCCCCATCGCTCGCATCTTGGGCGGTGCAACTGCCGGGGTCGCCCCCCGCGTCATGGGCCTTGGCCCGATCCCGGCCAGCCAGAAACTGATGGCCCGCCTGAACCTCATCCCTTCCGATTTCGCTGTGATCGAGCTGAACGAAGCCTTCGCCTCCCAAGGCCTCGCCACCCTGCGCGCCTTGGGCATTGCCGACGACGACCCTCGCGTCAACCCCAATGGCGGCGCGATTGCCCTCGGCCACCCGCTTGGCATGACCGGAGCCCGCATCACCGGCACCGCCGCTTTGCAACTGCAACCCGGCCAGCGCGGCTTGGCCACCATGTGCATCGGCGTCGGCCAAGGCATCGCAATTGCCATCGAGCGGGCATAGAAAAACCCGCCGCACCCTCACAGCGCGGCGGGTTATTTCATTTCAACGGCTCAAGAAAACCGCTTCTGCCAAAACCACCGCCGCCCCTCCCGAAGCGACCGATTAGACCGGCTCACCAGCATCAACAGCGAGGGCGTCACGATCAGCGTCAGGATCGTCGCGAACGCCAGCCCATAGACAATCGCCGACGACAGCGAAATCCACCATTGCGTCGAAGGCGCACCAATCGTCGTCTCGTGGCTGAGCAGTTCAAGGTTCAGCCCGAAGGCAATCGGGAACACCCCGAAAATCGCCGTCAGTGCCGTCAGCACCACCGGACGCGCCCGCTCGCGGCAGGTTTCCAGCACCGCTTCGATCTTATCCATGCCTTCATGCCGCAGCGTGTCATAGGTGGCGATCAACACGATATTGTTGTTCACCACGACCCCGGCCAAGGCAATCACCCCGATTCCGGTCATCACCACGCCAAACGGCTGCCCCATGATCATCAGACCCAGAAACACCCCAATCGTCGACATCAGCACCGCCGACAACACCAGCCCGACCGAGATGAACTTGTTGAACTGCGCCAGCAGCACCACGAAAATCAGGAAGACCGCCGCGCCAAACGCCTTGGCGAGAAACGCCCCCGCCTCGGCTTGCTCCTGATCTTCCCCAGCCATGTTCCAGCGCAGCCCGGCCTTGGCATAGCCATCCTCGGCAAACGCCTTCTCGATCATCGCCTGCACCTCACCGCGCACCAGATCCGCCTGCACGCCTTCGCCCGCCGCAATCCCGGCCTGCACCGTGATCGTGCGCGCGCCGCCCAAGCGGGTCAGCGTGCCCGTGGTCGCCGCCGCACTTCGCGTGACGAAGTTGGAAATCGGCACCGGGCCGTCCGGCGTTTCAATCCGCAACTGATCCAGCGCCGCAATCGTGCGCTGCTCGGGCGGCAGACGCAGCACGATATCCACCGGATCATCCGACCCTGCCGGGCGATATTCCGACAGCTTCAGCCCGGATGTCACCATCTGCACCACAGCCCCGACAGCCGCCGGAGACGCGCCATAGCGCGCCGCCTCACCGCGATCGACCTGCAATTCCCAATCTACCCCCGGCAAGGGCAGACCGTTCGACACATCAATCACATTCGGGATCGCCGCCAGCTTCAACGCAATCGCGCGGGCTGCATCATTCAGCCCCGCCGGATCATCCGCCGACAGCTGAATCTGAATGGCCTTACCTGTCGGCGGGCCAGCAGCAGGCACCGAAACCTCAATATCCACCCCCGGAATGCCCTGCATCGCCAGCCGCAGATCGGCCAGAATGTCATTGGCGGGCTTGCGCTCGCGCCAATCGACAAACCCATACTGAATGGTTCCAAACGTATCCGCCGGAGCCCCACTGTTTCCCTGCCCGGTACTGCCCCCCCCCGTGG
>CAYLYV010000041.1:0-30763 GCA_964387655.1 uncultured Cypionkella sp.
GAGGCCAAAATCAGCCCTTAGCGTACTATCCTGCCCCCTCCGGCATCAGACCCCTACGTGGGCAGCTACGGCGAACAGGGGGACTACAGCCGTAGGCGCAGCAGCATTTCCGCCGTGCCGGAAGCCTCAGATTTTGGCATCCCAGCAAGTTGCGGCAATTACTGGCACCGCTCGGTCTTTGTCGAATGGCGCGACTATGAGGGCACTTATGGCCATGAGGAGGTGCACTATTAGGGCCTGTGGACAATCAGGATTCCCATCGGGCCTGATTTTCGATTCGAGCAGCGCTTTGTGGTGACGGATCGTGTATGGCAGTGGTTTGAGCCGCATTTGCCGGGAAAAGCAAGCGACACAGGGGCCACGGCAAAGGATAATCGCCTGTTCCTAGAAGCAGTTTTCTGGCGGGTTAGGACCGTCTCGCAATGGCGCGACTTGCCGCCCGCTTTCGGCAACTGGAAAAGCCAGCTCTGGCGTTTCCGTCGCTGGGCCAAAGCCCGCGCGTTCGAGAATCTTTTCAACGCCACGGGCGGTAGCCCGACCTTGAATACGTACTCATCGTCGGCATCATCGTTTATGTTTACCAGAAGGCAACCGGCGTAAAAGGGGGACTCAGGCTCAAGCCATTGGACGTTCGCGCGGCGGCCTGACGACCAAAATCGTTGCCTTGGTCGACGCACTTGGCAACATGGTCCGCGTTGCGGTCCGGTCAGGCCCATACAACATGAAAGGCGTCGTGCGGCTGATCCGGGGCGTCTCCCTCGGCGCACTCGTAGCGGATAAAGCGTTCGACGCGAATTGGCTCTTGGAAGAGTTGGATGAGCGCGGCGCAAGTGCCGCAATCCTGCCGAAAACGAACCGCATGCATCAGCGCTACTATGGCGCCGAAGCTTATAAGTGGCGGCATCTGGTTGAAAAATACTTTGCGAAAATCATGGAATTCAGAGGTATAGCAACACGCTACGACAAAACGACTGCAGCTACGCAGCCAGTTGGAACCTTGCCGCTGCTTTGATTGCGTCAAGGTGAATTTCCACAGACCCAAGCACCAAAATCAATCGTCACCAAGCAGCGAATTCATCCCTGTGGCTAAACGCGCTCCAAAGCGACAGATATACCCTGTCCCACACCGATAAACATTGTTGACAGTGACCACCGCCCACCGCAGCGCTGCAATTCCAGTGCTGCGGTGCCGGTGATTCGCGCGCCGCTCATCCCCAGCGGATGGCCGAGAGCGATGGCGCCGCCATTCGGGTTCACGCGCGGATCGTCATCCGCCACACCCAACTGCCGCAGCGTGGCAATGCCTTGCGCGGCGAAGGCTTCGTTTAGTTCGATAACGTCCAAATCGGCAGTCGTCAGACCAAGACGGGCCATCAATTTCTGGCTGGCAGGCGCGGGGCCGATACCCATGATCCTTGGCGGAACGCCAGCCGTCGCCCCACCCAGTATGCGGGCGATCGGAATTAGGCCGTGAGCCTTTGCCGCCGCTTCCGAGGCAAGGATCAGTGCTGCCGCGCCATCATTGACGCCGCTCGCGTTGCCAGCGGTGACCGAACCGTGGGAGAACAACGGCTTCAATTTTGCCAATGCTTCGGCCGTCGTGGCGCGCGGGTGTTCGTCCCGGTCTATGATCAGCGCTTCGCCCTTACGCTGTGGAATCGTTACGGGCGTGATTTCCGCTGCGAGTCTGCCATTGGCCTGTGCCGTAGCGGCCTTGTCTTGCGAGGCACGTGCCATGGCATCCTGCGCTTCGCGGGAAATGCCGTAATCGTCTGCCACGTTTTGCCCGGTCTGTGGCATTGAATCCGTGCCATAAGTTGCCTGCATCATCGGGTTCACAAGGCGCCAGCCGATGGTGGTATCGTAAATTTCGGGGGCCCGTGAAAAGGCGGCCTCGGCTTTGGGCATCACGAAGGGCGCGCGCGACATGCTTTCCACGCCGCCCGCAATCATCAATTCTGCTTCGCCCGATGCAATCGCCCGTGCTGCCATCAGGATTGCATCCATGCCGGATCCGCACAAGCGGTTGATCGTGGTGCCCGTCACCGCCACCGGCAATCCGGCCAGCAACAGCGACATGCGCGCGACGTTGCGGTTGTCCTCGCCCGCTTGATTGGCGCAACCGAAGACCACGTCATCGACTTTATCCCAATCCGTCCCGGCATTCCGTTCCATCAACGCTCGCAGCGCCACGGCACCCAGGTCGTCAGCGCGGACTGATGACAGGCTGCCACCATAGCGCCCGATCGGTGTGCGGACGTAGTCGCAGATGAACACGTCGATCATTTCTTGATCTCCGAGATTGGCAGGCCAGTGATGTTTATGGATGACCTTTGAACTTGCGCGCCCGTTTGACCGACGAGTCTGCCGGGACAAGGTAGGACTTCCCATTAAGATGTCATCCGGTTTGCCAGGGTTCTTACTTTGTTTTTGTTCGGACGCGGAGCGTATTTCACAACTTTCCAATCAGTTCCGGCAAGGCGGTGAACGGTGTTGTCACATTAACTCGGTCGGCTTGTGAGAGTGCGTAGTGGTCGATGCTTAGGTGACATTTGCCGCGTAGGTTCAGGCCTCGAAGGCTTCGAGCCGGTGGTAGCGGATTGTGAGAGCAGAACGGCGGCGGGCTGGGACGGAGAAACAATTGCGGGTTGCGGACTGCATGGGCACGAAGCGCTGTAATCCACCCGGCGATCGGAAGCCCTGCATCGCCCGCTCGCGTTTTCGAAAAGGCAGATGGCTGTTCTCTGCGCGGTTATTCAGCCCCTTGTGGGACCAGTGGTCAAGGCCAGGCGCGACCTCGCGCTTTGCGGCCCCATAAGAGCGAAGTTTGTCTGTGATGATACTTTTGGGCACAAATCTCCAGCGTTTCATCAACTTAACCAAAAGCCGCTTTGCGGCGCGCTTGTCTCGTCTGGGCTGCAGGATTTCCCCAAGAACAACACCGTGTTGGTCGACCGCGCGCCACAGCCAGTATGACCGGGCCGCGATCTTCACGACGACTTCGTCCAGGTGCCAGACATCGCCGGGGCGCGGCTGCCGTCGCCGCAGGGTGTGGGCGATCAGAGGGCCAAACTTGGCGGTCCAGCGCCGGATCGTCTCGTAAGAAACGTCTACGCCACGGTCCAGCATCAGCTCCTCCACCTCGCGCAGGCTCAGGTTGTACCTCGCGTAGAGCCAGACTGCATGAGCGATGATCTGCGGCGGAAACCGGTGGCGCTTGTAGCTGATTTTCAATGTCTGCATCGACACCGTGTGTGGACGCCCCCTTGGATGCAAGCGGAATCTTGGGCACGGTCGGGCATGTGATCAGGTGCGGTCGTGTGTCCGGCCTCGAAGATGCGGCCTGTCATGATGCCGCGGGCCTGTATGGAGATATGCAGATCGGATCCAGTTCGCTTACCCGCGCTCGATCGCGCTGCGGTGCCGTTGATGGTTCTTCCGACCTGGTCTCTTGACCGTTTGCCCTTACGTTCCCTCGCTCCCTCTCACATCCGGCGACACCCTGACGACACCAGCCTATGCGACCGGCATCGCCAGATCCCTGTAATCCTCTCCCTTGCGCAAAAGTGCCCAAGCCGTGCGCGCCATACGGTTGGCCAGCGCGACCGCGACCAGCATCTTCGGTTTGCGCCCCAGCATCCGGGCAAGCCAAGAGCCGTCTGACACGCCCTTGCGCGCTGCCCATCGCACCACTGCGACCGCGCCAACGATTAGCAGCCTTCTGATGTCGCGCTGGCCCATCTTCGAAATCCCTCCTAGCCGCTCTTTGCCGCCGCTCGAATGTTGTCGCGGCGTGAGGCCGATCCAGGCAGCAAAGTCCCGACCTTTCGAAAAGGTCTCCATCGGCGGCGCAAAGGTGGTGATCGCCGCCGCAGTCACTGCCCCCACTCCCGGAATCGTCGTCAGCCGTCGCGCTGTATCGTCGGTGGTCACGCGTCTGCGAAGTTCGGCATCGAGGCCCGCGATCTTCTCGGTCAGTCCGGCGATCTGGTCCAGCAGGAGGCGCGCAAGGTCGCGGACCGCCGTGGGCAGCATGCCGTCATCGCCATCGATGACGGCGGCAAGGCGCCCGACATGTGAAGGACCGACGGGGGCCACGATGCCCTGCTCGGCCAGATGGGCACGAAGGGCGTTGATCGTCTGGGTCCGTTGGCGAACCAAAAGGTCCCGGGTGCGGTAGGCCATCGCCGACGCCTGCTGGGCCTCACTCTTCACGGCGACGAACCGCATCGTCGGTCGTGACGCCGCTTCGGCAATCGCCTCGGCATCCGCCATATCGTTCTTCTGGCGCTTCACGAACGGCTTCACATAGGCGGGTGGGATCAGCCGCACCTCGTGCCCGAGATCGCCGATCATCCGGCCCCAGTGATGCGAACTGGCGCAGGCCTCCATCGCCACCACGCAAGGTGGTTGCGATGCCAAGAACTTCAACAGCTGCGCCCGCGACAGCTTGCGGCGGAAGACCACCGACCCGTCACCTGCAGCGCCGTGCGCCTGAAACACGTTCTTGGCCAAATCCAGGCCGATGATGCTAACCTCTCCCATGGACGCTCCCCTCCGTAGCGGTGCTTCAACACCCGCCACCTTGGCACATCGATGCCGCCGGGGGGCGTCCACCCCATCGCTTACGCACAGATCCATGAACCCGCAACCTCAAGCCCGTTAACGTGACAATACCTAGTAAAGTTCTCACCGCTGATCGCGGCGCAGGCGCAAGCCCGCAAGCGGCAGACCGCTAAGTCCTGGCGAGTGGACGAGACCTACATCAAGGTGAAAGGCCGGTGGAGTTACCTTTACCGGGCCGTGGATCGCAACGGAAAAACCCTTGATTTCTTACTGTCAGAGCATCGGGACTTAGCGGCAGCGCGCCGGTTCTTGCATCGTGCGATTGCCACCAACGGCGTGCCAGACCGGGTGGTCATCGACAATTTGCGCGTCCGTCAGTCAGAATATGTTGGTCATAATTCAGCCTCCTTGCGGAGGCTGAATCACGCTGCACGGGCGAAATCAATAGGCCCTGACCCCAAGCCTACGTCAGGCGGGGGACAAGAGCCCTTCCTCTTTCAGAGCTTGCAGGACAGCCGGTCGTCCACCGATCCGCTGCGCGTATTCGACGAGCTTCGGCCAAGGAGACATGTCCATCTTGAGGAAGTTGCACCAACCGAGCACCGTGAAGAGATAGGCGTCGGCGACGGTGAAGCTGTCGCCGACAAGATAGCCGGCACTTCCAATGCGCTTCTCTGCTTCGGTCAGACGGTTGGCAGCCATTTTTTCGAAGAAAGGACGGGCTTCGACCGGCAGATCAGGACGGAACAACGGCGCCATTGTCTTGTGAAGCTCTGTAGAGATGAAGTTCAGGGTTTCAAGAAGCTTCCAACGCTCATCTCCCGTCACCTTGCCGAGTTTTCCGTCTGCCTTGTCCGCAATGTATTGCAGCACAATGGCAGCCTCAGAGATCTTGGTCTCGCCATCGACGATGGTGGGGACCAGACCCAGTGGGTTGATCTTGCTATAGTCCTCACCATCGACCTTGTTTCCCGCCGGGTCCATCACGACCATTCGGCAAGTCGTGGGTATCTCCGCCTCCAGACAACTGATGTGAGCAGCCAACGAACAGGCCGCAGGTATGTAGTAGAGTTCCATTCTCACAGTGTTTCCTTCCTTTGTGTTTCAGCACAGGTACCCCGAAACTGCAGACGGAGTATATGCCTCAGAAGCGCCAGACCAGACCGGTTCCGACAAGCAGAGGATCGAGCGTCGCACTACCTGTCGCTGACGGCCCGCCGACGCCCAATGTGCCCTTGACGTCAGCATCGAGCCAGATTTTCTTGACGTCGAAGTAGATACCCATCCGCTCATTGATCATGCTTTCGAAACCGACCTGGAGGACGGCACCCCAAGCGTTTTCCGCCTCGAAGCCGGCCACATCGCGCCCGTCCGAATCCAGAATGATGGTATAGTTGATGCCCGCGCCGACATAGGGCTCGAATTTCGGATTACGGGTCGGAATGCGGTATTGGAGTGCGAGAATCGCAGGTGCGTAAGTCACATCCCCGAGATAGGCCCCAGCAAGGCTTCCTTCGCCGCGAATCTCTGCGATGGGTGGGATTCCGAATGTGAAGGTGGCGGAAAGCTGCGGGTTGATGCGATAGCCGATATCAAAGCTGAGCGAGTAGTTGTCGCCGACCGAAACATCGGTGCCGGGGAATGGCGCTCCTCCGACCGACAGTTCGGCACCGGGGCTGAAGAATACCCCCACGGGCCCCCCCCGGAGATACCAGCCGTTCTGGTCTGCATCCTGTGCTTGGGCAGCGCAAGTTTGGGCTAGAGCCAGACAAGCGCTGAGTGTTGCCGTATAGTAAGTTTTAAACATGCGTTTCCTCCCTATGTGTTGGACTTCTTGTTGATGGCGTTGCCCAGGTCTTCGCCTGGTTGGGTATTCTTTGTGCTTACAGTAGCTTACGAAGGTCTGGTGCTGTGATCAGCGAGTCGTCAGTCACTGCGTAGCCTTTCGACATGAGGCGGCGAACGATCGCCATGTCGCGGGGCGCACCGAAACAGATGGCACCGACCAGCCGATCACCGATGGCCGAGAAACGGGTGAACGACTTTCCTTCGCCCTTCCGCACAAGCAAAGTTCCCCCAGCGGGCTGGTTATCGCCGATCATCTGAATGTTGAGGTCGTACTGATCAGACCAGAACCAGGTGTTGATGGCATAGGGCTCGCTCTTCCCCAGCATGTTTCTTGCGGCCGCAGCGGCCTGGTCCTGCGCATTGGCCCAGGATTCCATCCGTGTCGGCTGGCCACCGCCAACCCGCATGGCCGCCACATCCCCGGCCGCAAAAATCAGCGGGTCGGACGTGCGCAGAAATTCATCTACGATGATGCCATTGCCCGTCTCCAGGCCAGCCTCCCGCGCGATCGCATCATTCGCACTCGCGCCGATCCCGACGACGACCATGTCAACCAGCAGCGTTTCCCCGTTTGACAGAGTGACGCTATCAACCCGGTCATCTCCGCCTACCGTCACGATTGAGGTATTCAGATGGAGCACGGTGCCATTGCCACGGTGCACATCAGCCAAAGCGACACCGACATCCTGTGGCAGACTGCGGGCGCAAAGCCGGTCGGCGAGTTCGACGACCACCGCTTCCATCCCGCTTTTTCGGGCTGTTGCTGCGACTTCAAGACCGATCCAACCCGCGCCAATCGACAAAAGCCGCTTTCCAGGCACCATTTGCGCGCGCAAACGCTCGGCATCAGCAATCGTACGCAGATAGAAAACATTGGCTTTTCCCGCGAAGGGGCCATCAAGCATGCGGGCGCGACTTCCGGTCGCGATCAGCAGGCGGTCATAGGGCAGGCTTGCTCCCGAGGAGAGCCGTACCACATGCGCGTCGCGGTCGATTGCTTCGACGCGTTGGTTGAGCAGAAGGTCTATGCCAAGATTTTGCGCGGCCTCGGCGTTCAGCAAGCAAGTGCTCTGTGCATCTGCCGTACCCTGAAGAACCGCCTTCGACAGCGGCGGGCGGTCATAAGGGAAATGCCCTTCTTCCGAGAGGACCGTGACAGTGCCCTCAAAGCCTTCTGTTCGCAGCGTTTTCGCTGCGGAGACAGCAGCCAAACCACCGCCTATGATGATGATACGTTCCATCGGGGTCTTCCTCAGACAACAATATAGATGACGCGAAGACCTGTGCCGCGCGTCATCTGTTGATTAGCTGTCCGCGTTGCGGCGCGGCACTGTCCTAACTTAGGAGCCTACCCTGAAGCTCTCGGGGAACGGAGCCCCCCACGAGCTGAAGATGCCCGGCTGGTCCGCGCTCCAGATGAATGGCTCTGCCCTGCGGTCCACACAACGCGGCATTTCCCCCGAAAGCTCGTACCGGTTGCCATCCGGCGTGAAGAAGTAGGAGTAGAGATTCGAGCCAACACCGTGCCGACCCGGGCCTGCTTCCGTCAGGACGCCACCGCGTGCGACCTGATCGAGCATGAGCTTCATGTATTCCATGTTCGGGATCGTCCATGCGAGATGGTCGAGCGTCTCATGCGGCGCGCCCGCAAACATTGCGACGTCATGGTGATAGTCGCCGACATGCATCCAGGCCGCAAGACGCCCTGCGCCTCCGGGGAACTCGACAATGTCAGAGGCATAGAAATCGACATGCTTGCGCAGGAATTCGATCGTCTGGGTCGCATCAGGACCGACGCGCAGCGTGATATGGTCGAGGTCAAGCGGCGCCAGTCCGCTCAGGTGGTTGGCCTTGCGAGCAGCCGGGTTATAGTAGTGCTTGCGCGCTTCGGACCGCAGCAATGCAATCTGCATCTTCTGGTTCTGGGGCGGCAGATCGAATTCGATGATCTTCTCGACACCCGGATCGCAGTCCGTCATCTCCCGAACCTGGACGCCGGCATCGGAAACCCGCTTGCTGTAGTGATTGAGGTCATCCTCATCATCCGCAGCGATCGCAAAGCTGATGACGCCGGTACCACCCTCGGTCACGGCCACATCGAAAGTTCCGTCGGTCCCGCAGGTCAGGTAAACAGTACCGTCTTGCCGAGCAATTTCCTCAAGCCCCAGTACAGTGGTGTGAAACCGCACCGATTCCTCGAGGTTCTTAACCCGCAAGTGCGCGTGCGACAGTTTTTGAAGAGCCATACTATTCCTCCCTATGGATTGATGGCGTTGATGTCAAAGCTCCTGCTGGAGCGTTCTTTCCATAAATGTGATGCGGTCATTCCCCCACCACATCTGATCACCCACAATCATCGTGGGCGTACCAAACACACCTGCCTCATGCGCGGCCTGCGTGCTCGCCTCGTATTGGTCTGTAGCATCCTTCGATGAAACCCAAGCCGACAGAGCATCGGGATTCCAGCCGAACTGCTTCGCCAATTCATCCAGCAACGCCGGGTCAGCCAAGTCTGCACCCTTTCCCCAGACCCGGTCCCACGCAGTCCGGATGAAGGCTTCTCCCTCGCCTTTCGTCATTGCATAAAGAAAAGCCTTGTTGAGCTTCTCGGAGGCGAGTGACTTCGGAAAGGTCAAAGGCAAACCATATTCCTCAGCCCAACGGTTGAGATCCTTGCTCAAATAGCGAATCTTCAACGGCAGGCTGACATTTGGTGGTGCGGTATTCCCCGCCATGAGTTTGAGTTGCGGCAGGTTCACGACATGGGGCCGAAACTCCAGACCGTATTGCTTGCAGATCCCCGGCACCTTGTGAAAGGCCAGATAAGCGAAGGGGCTCATGAAATCGAAGTAGAAGTCAAGATGCCGACTGGTCACTTGCCGCTCTCCGTCTCAAGCTCCGCAGCGAGTTTTGCCCATTGACGCCCGGACTCGCGCGCGCCCTCCAGAGCCGTTGCGGGAACCAGGTGGTAGGGCGGACGGCAAGGTCCAGCGACCATCCAACCTGCCGCATCCATACGGGCCTTCTCGATGCCGATGTTATAGACCGAGAATTCCTTGAACGAGCCGTTGGGAAAGAGGGTCCGATAGGTGAAACCAATCCTGTCGGTCAGTTTTTTGGCTTGGGTCCAATCGCCAGTCTCTACCGCCTTGGCCACAAGGTCGCGAAGCTGGATCACAGGTGCTGGCCCGCAAACCGCGCCACTGGTCCAGAACGCCGTGCAGTGTTCGGGGTCGAGCCGGGCGGCGGCGTAATAGTCCACATCAAGCGGCATCAGTCGAATGCGGCGCTTGGTCAGGTTCAGGTCCGTATAGAGCGCTGCCGTGTTTATGTACTTGGCAGATACGATCTGCGGAATTTCGGAGATCTGCGCCCAGAAAGCACGCGGGAACTCGAACTTGAATGCCTCGGGGTTGGCATATGCACAGATAGCCATGTCCGGGCACGCCTCGGCCACATCACGAAAGAACTGAACTGCTGTCGGCACATCAGGCTGAACCCACATCGGCGGCCCCATCATCACCCCGTTAAGCCCGATCTCGCGCGCGGCACGGGTCATGCTGATGGAGTCGCGGGTGTTAAGGGCGGTCGCCCCGCCGAAGATGGGAATGCGACCGCGACCGGCTTCGACCAGCGTGCGCATGAAGGCTTGCTTCTCTTGCCATGTTGTCGTGGCTCCCTCTCCCAGGGTGCCGAGAGAAAGAATCCCGTTCACACCAGAGGCGATCAGAGCCTCGACGACACGGGCCGTTTCGTCCAGATCGACCGTGTCTTCAGCGCGCGGATCCGACGCGTTGGGCTTGGACGGCGTGGGCATGATCGCCCAGCAACCTGTCACGTCATCGACCGTGAGCAGTTCATGTTTCATGGCTTGAAGCCCCGATTTGTGTGAGTTTTTTTGCGTGGATTGGCATGGTGCGCAGCCAGGGCGCACCATGCCGGACAGAGTCACTTCGCGCCGAGCGGAACCGCGTTTCCACGGTCTTCCCGCCAAAGCCCGAGCTTCTCCTGGCAGACGCGATCAGAGTAAGAGAACAGCACTGCATCGCCGTCCGCCTCATGCGTGACGGTATGCCAGCTCGGAACGACGAACAGATCCTTCGGACCCCATTCGTAAGTCTTTCCATTGATCACACTGCGACCGGTGCCTTCAGTGACGACAAAGACCGTTGCGTCTGTCGACCGATACGGCCGCGACTTGAAGCGTTTCGGAAGGAGTTGAAGGCAGGGCGAAATCGTCGGCATCGCCCAGCCGCCGTCGACCGGGTTGACATAGCGCATCTTGATACCGTGGAAGGGGTCGACCTCACCCTGCTTCAAAAGATGCTCGAGGCCTTCGCGCGAGCGTTCGTAAGGGTAATTGAAGATCGGCGACGCTATTCTGGTCGCTTCGTAGTCGACCGGAAGCATGTTGGCACCGTAGCGCCAGGTGCTGTCTTCAAGCTGGCGGGTAATTGGCTGCTGATCCGCGTGATGCTCTTCTGCGAAAGAGGCGTCGAACACCGACACGATTGGAATATCCAGACCGTCGAGCCAGATCATCGGCGCGTCGCTGTCATTGCCGTGGTCGTGCCAGGCTCCCGGCGGAGTGATTACGAAATCGCCAAAGTTCATCACTGTGCGCTCGCCATCGACTGACGTATGCGCGCCGTTGCCCTCCATCACGAAGCGCAAAGCTGACTGGCTGTGGCGGTGCGCGGGGGCAACTTCGCCCGGCAGGACGATCTGAAGGCCAGCGTAAAGCGACGTCGTAATCCGGGACTGACCGCGCAGGCCTGGATTTTCAAGCACAAGGACGCGCCGCTCGGCTTCCTTCGCCGTGATCAGACTGCCCGCTTCCAGCAGGTAGGCCTTCGCTTCGTCGAAATGCCAAAGGTGCGGCAAGCAACCGCTTTTGGGCTCAGGAGTGATGATGTTCGACAAAACAGTCCAAAGTGGGGTATAGGACCCGCTATCGATCTTGTCATAGAACATCTTTCGTTCTGCTGTTTCCACAGGCTTTTCGGTCAGCGACATATTTATCCTCCGTTTGGCGCTATCAGATAGAAAGCGTCACATATATCAGAACTGGAACTCTGGGGTGGTGACGGTGAGGCCATCGAGATCTGCTGTCAGGCGAATCTGGCAAGCAAGCCGGCTGCTGTCCTGCCTGTTGGCCGCAAACTCCAACATACTGGCTTCACCTTCGCTGGTCGGCGGAAGCAGAGAAAGCCACTTGGGGTCAACATAGACCTGACAGGTCGCGCATGCGCAAGCGCCGCCACAATCCGCATCAATTCCCGGCACGCCAGCCATCGTCGCAGCCTCCATCAGAGACTGACCCTCGCGCGACGAAACCTCACGTCGCTCCCCCATCGAATCAATGAACACCACTTGGATCGACATAGAAATTCTCCCTCCCAGCACGTCGTTCGAATCGAAACTGCTCCACTCAAGGCAGGCTTGCCCACCCATTTGGGAACAATAACGACGAACTTACTCCTCCGTTTGGCTGCCTTTTTCGTGCCCAATCCCGCCTGACCATGGTCATTCAGGCGGATCAATGGCGTAAACTAAGCATGCATACTACCTTGTATGCATATCTTGCTGCTGGTAGTCAAGCGATTGATGGCCAAGGCCCCGACTCAGACATGACCAAACCCGAGCCCGGGTTTTCCGGTAACGCGCTCCAAGGGTAAAAGACGTCCATCTGCTGCCCGAGATTGTCGGTGGTATCGAAGGGTGTTATGTTACAAACGGTAAACAATGAAAAAGAAGATGGTCGGCGAATGAAAGATGATACCGAGCGGAGACCGGCCGAAACCTTGGGTGGCGACGCCGATTTTCGGATCATTAAGGACCATCCCGCGCATCTGATTCGGCGTAGCTACCAAGTCTTCTTGTGTGCCTTCGACGAGGCTATGGCTGGCCTGCCGTTGTCGCCTGTGAGCTGGATCATTATCGCAACAGTGCGAAATTTCCCGAGCCTGTCCGTGACTGAAGTTGCCCGGCGCGCCGCAATAGACAAGGCGAGCTGTGGACGAACTGCAAGCGCGCTTGAGAAGCGCGGGCTGCTTTCGATCAAGAAGAGTGATACGGATGGCAGAGAGAAACTGCTCGACATCACCCCTGCTGGCGAGGAATTGTACGGCAAGGCGTTTATTCAGATCACGAAGCTGAGGTCGCTGCTCTTGGATGAAATTGATCCAGAGGTGCAGCGTCAGTTCCTGACTTCCATGGCAGCGTTTGTTTATGCAACACGCAAGAACACACGACCGTCAATTCCGACCGCACGTGACGCCGACATGGATTGAGACAGTCATAGCGATTGCAGCTGGCCACCCACAAGCAGATGGCCAGCTTTTCTTGGCGTCAGGTGACGTCGATTTCCATCGAGCCGATCCGGTCGATCCAGGCATGGATCTTGTTGCCCGGCTCAATCTGCCCGACGCCCTCGGGCGTCCCGGTGAAGATGACGTCGCCCACTTCCAGTGTATAGAATCGGCTGGCCATCTCGATCAGTTCCGGCACGCTCAGCACAAGATCACGCGTATTGGCCTTCTGCCTGGTGACGCCGTCCACCTTCAGTTCGAAGTCGAGCTGGGACGGATCGGTGATTTCATCGGCTGTTACAAGCCACGGTCCCAGCACCGAATAGCTGTCTATGGACTTGCGCATGCTGCGTTCCTCGGCGCCGCGCACCGTCATGTCAAGCCCGATCGCATATCCTGCGACGTACTCCAGCGCGCGCTCCGCCGACACCCTGTCGGCGCGTTTGCCGATGATGACCGCAAGTTCGATTTCGTGATCGCTGCGCCGATCAGGGAAGCGCAGTGTCACCGGCTCGGAGGGGCCGATAAGACTGCTGGTAGCCTTCAGAAACAGGCCGGTCTCGTGGATCACCCGCACTTGGGCTGCATTGCCCTGGTGCAGATCCTTCTGCGCGCGCGCCTCTTCCAGGTGCTTGACGTAGTTCACAGGCGCCGCGACAAGCTTGCCGGGGTTTGCAACCGGTGAATCGAAGGCCAGTTCTCGGACTGGCCTGCGCTCTCCGGTCCTGGCAGCCACAAGGAATACCTCCTTGAGCTGATCAAGATGTGCGATCAACGGGTCATGCCGCGGCAACGGGTAGCGCAGTTGCGGCAAAAGGTCGAGGGCCGAGGTGACATCGACAACCTCATCGTCCTGAACAAGACCGATACGGTCCTTGTGGAAGCGACAAATCTTCATTTCTTCTCCTTATCAACGGGCACCCGGCCCGGCGATCCTGGGGTCGGGTCGCCGGGCCGGGGTGACTAGTTCTCAGCGGTCGTCGCGGATCAAGCCAAACGCACGGGGAGTTCTTCCAGACCTCTGAACCGTGTGTTGCGCTGAAAGCGAGCTTCGCCGTTGCGCACCAAGGTCGGCAGCTCCTTCAACACGGCCGCAAGGGCGATCGGGGCCTCCATCCTGGCAAGCGGCCGACCGAGGCAGACATGGATCCCCGCACCGAACGCGACATGATTGTTCGGACGGCGCGCAAAATTCAGCCTGTCGGGGTCTTCGAACACACGCTCGTCCCTGTTCGCTGAAGCCTGGGCAAGAACCACCTCGGTGCCCGCCGGGATCGTGCCATTACCACTGGCAAGTTCCACATCGTTCGCCGTTCGCCGCCCCTGAAGCTGGAGCGGCGTGATGAAGCGGATCAACTCTTCGAGTGCCGTGGGCAGAGCAACCTCACCCTCGACCAGCTGACGCTTGCTCTCGGGGTCCTCCATCAGGAAATGCATCGACTGAGAGATGAGGTTTGTCGTGGTCTCATGGCCGCCATTGAGCGTCACGATGCACATGTGAAGAATTTCGGCGTCACTGACCTCAACGCCATTTCGCTGCGCCGCAGCCATTGCGCAGAGGATGCTCTCGCTCGGGTCGATCGTACGGCGCGCCTTGATCTCTTCGAGAAATGGCCGGAGATAGCCCATGAATTCCGTTACCGCTTCATGGCCCTGCTTGATCGCTTCGGCCGGCACCTGCGGGTTGAGCGGGAAAAGCACCTTGCGCCCCACGCCCTGGATATAGTCAGCATCTTCAACCGGAATGCCGATGACCCTGCAAATGAGTGCAACCGGGATGCGGAAAGCGAAATCGCGCACGAAGTCGAACTCGCCCATTTGCTTGACCTTCTTGATTTCACGGTCAATCACGTCTTGGGTAAAGTCCGTCAGAGACTTGATGGATGTCTGAGAGAAGAAGGGGTTGACGATATCGCGCAACCGGTCGTGATCGGGGTTGTCACGGAAGAGCATCGTCGATGTGTGATGCTCCAGCAGGGGGCCCTTGCCAAATTTCTTCTCAAAGTACTCGCCCTTGTAAACGAGACCTGACAGGTCGCGCCAAACCTGACGCACATCGTCATAGCGCGTCAGAAGAACTGTGCCATCTGCTTGCCGGTGAACAGGATCACCATCGCGCAACAGGCGAAAATACTTGCTCGGATCGTCGAAATAGTCATCCGGCGGAGCCAATAGATTGAAAGCTTGCGCTTTCTCAGAGTCTGTTTGATCAATTCTCGCGGTTCCGGTCATTTTTCCCCCCTGTATTCCACATCAATGAACAGCTTGTAACATAGGCATTCGTAAGCATGCTGTCAATTTTCAACTTGGACTCGCCCTTGCTTTTGTCCATGTCCGAAGATGAAGCTTCAGCCTTTCGCGCTATCCCCACGTGCGCGGCACGCTCCTCTGCGGCGATCTGCCTTTAGCCGCAAGTCGCGCCCGGAAGGGCCTGGACGAGTGCGGCGATCAGGGCAAGGGCTGCAAGGTCCACGCCGGTTTCAACGCCGCAATCCTGGAACAGGCTCACGACATCCTCGGTGGCGACGTTGCCACTGGCACCGGGAGCATAAGGGCAGCCGCCAAGCCCACCAATCGCGGAATCGAAAACGCGTACACCCTGATCATAAGCCGCGCGCACATTCGCCGTGCCATGGCCGTAGGTATCATGCGCGTGCATCGCCCACGCGGAAACGGAGGGAAAGCGCGCCATCGCCGCCCTGAACAATTCCGCGACCTGCGCCGGTTCGCCGCGGCCGGTCGTGTCGCATAGGCAGATCTCGGCATCGGGGCAGATTTCCAGCGCGCGTTCCAGAAGATCGAGCACGGCGTTGGCAGGTGTCACCCCCTCGAACGGGCAATGGAATGCGGTGGCGAGGTTGAACCGCAGCCGCAGCCCATCGGGCGCCTCGGCGACAAGCCGGGCGTAATCGGCGAGGGCCTCATCCGGCGTGGCGCGCACGTTCGAACGGCTGTGGCTTTCCGAGACCGAGATGACATAGGACAGAAACCCCGCTCCCGCCGTGATTGCCTTCAGGCCATAGCGGGCATTGGGAACCAGGACCTGCGGCACGACATGACCCTGGGCCAGAACATCGGCCAGAACCTCGCCGGCGTCGGCGAGTTGAGGGATGGCGCGCGGACTGACGAAGGAGGTGATCTCCATCCGTTTCAATCCTGCAGCGGCAAGGTCGCGGATCACGGCGATCTTGGTCTCGGTCGGGATGAAGGGGCCGATGTTCTGGAACCCGTCGCGCGGGCCGACTTCGACGATCTGGACGGCGGTCATGCTATTACTCCCTTCTGGTAGAGCAACTTGATTTCATCCTGCGAGTAGCCCGCGATCTCTGCCAGAACGGCTGCGGTATCTTGTCCGACCTCCGGGCCGGTGCAGCGGATCGTGCCAGGGGAATCGGGGAAATGCGGCACAATGCCGGGATGAAGCAGGTCGCCATGTAGCGGGTCGCTGACTTCGCGCACCATGCCACGCGCGCGGAACTGCGGATCATCGGCAATTTCTGCGGCAGTGTAGATCAGCGTCGAAGGGATGTCTGCCCTGGCCAGAAGCTCTGTCAGTCGTCCGGCATCGAACCGCCGGGACCAGGCGGAAATCGCCTCGTCGAGTTCGTTGACGTGCTTGAGGCGGCCCGCATTGGTCTGCAACTCCGGTCGCAGCGCCAGATCTTCGCGCCCGATCAACGCTGTCAGCCGCTGAAACAGAAGATCGGAATTCGCAGCGACAATGACCCAACGGCCATCTGCCGAGGGATAGGCACTGGTGGGAGCCGCCGACGCAATTCGCGCGCCGACGGGTTGGCGCACAAGGCCGAGCGCACCGTACTCCGTGACGATCCCTTCCGTGAGCGACAGCACGGCTTCTGTAAGCGCTACATCGATGGTGCTGATGTCCCCATCCTCGGCTCCGCCGCTGCCCGTCCGGCCGTCTCGGCGCAAAAGACCGGCGAGAACGCCGATCACTGCATAAAGTCCGGCAACGGAATCGCCGATGCTGATGCCGACGCGTGGCGGCGGCAGATTGGTGGTGCCAGGAGGATGGTCGGTCAGGTGACGCAATCCGCCGATCGCCTCGCCAATGACGCCAAAAGCGGCGCGGTCACGCAATGGGCCAGTCTGCCCGTAACCCGAGATATGGGCCACTACGAGACCTGGCCGCAGTTCCTGCAGCCTTTCACGATCGAAGCCGAGACGCGCCAGACCCCCGGGGCGCTGATTCTCGATCAGCGCATCAGAGCGCGCGATGATGCGTCCCACGGCCTCGACTCCTTCGGGGCTTTTGAGATCAACCGCAACCGAACGCTTGTTGCGGCCATGAACGCTCCACCACAGTGACGCGCCGTTGGATTGCGCGCCCCAGCCCCGCACAGGATCCCCATCGGGCGGTTCGATCTTGATGATCTCGGCGCCAAGATCGCCGAGAATGCGAGCGGCGAACGGAGCGGCGATGAAGTGGCCGATTTCGACAATGCGGAGGCCGTCAAGGGGTGGCGGGGCTTCTGGTTTGGTGTTCATGTGTCCTCGTCGAGATATCCGGCGTCTCGCTCGCTTCAGGAGAGTCCGGCTTGTGTCGGTATTGCGTCATACCGCATCTGGTTGGTGTGCTGGCGCGGCCTCACGGAAAGCGGGCAGCGCATCGGCTGCATCGAATATCCGCGCGATGGTGGGCCAACGGCTTGTATCAATGTCGAAACGTCGGTTGTTCCAGACTTGGGCATAGAGGCAGCAATCCGCGAGCCCCGGCGTATCACCATGGCAGAAACGCCCGGTGCGACTGTCCTGCGCCAGCATGATTTCAAGCGGATCAAAGGTGGTTTCGACCCATTCCGTGAACCAGGCTTTCTGAGCAGCCTCGTCGGCACCGAATTGCTCGGTCAGGCGAGTCAGGACGCGCAGGTTGTTCAGGGGGTGGATCTCGCAGGCGATCATGTATGAAAGCGCGCGCACACGTGCCCGCCCGTCTGCCCCCTCAGGCAAGAGCCGCGGTCCGGGTTGGGTTTCGTCGAACCATTCGATGATGGCAAGCGACTGCACAAGAACCTGGCCATCGTCGCTTTCCAGAACCGGCACAAGTCCGGCGGGGTTCAGCGCCAGGAATTCGGGGGTTCGGGTTTCACCTTTGCGCAGGGCATAGGGCACATATTCATAGGCGACGCCCTTGAGGTTGAGGGCAGCGCGCAGCCGCGTCGAGGTCGATGAGCGGAAGAAATTATGAAGGCGGAAGGTCATTCGACGTGTCCCTTCGCGCGCGGCCCGATGGTCGTGGTAATCTCTCCGAGCCCACTGATTGAGACGACGCATACATCGCCCACCTGCATCGCGCCGACGCCCGCAGGCGTGCCTGTCATCACCAGATCGCCGGGCCGGATCTCCATTGACTGCGACAGGATCGAGATGATCTCTGGCACCGACCAGATCAGATCTTGCAGATCGGCGCTTTGCTTGACGGCACCATTTAGCGTCAACTGGATCCGGCCCTGCTCGGGCTTGCCGACCGGCGCGCCAGTGTGGATCGGACCGATCACCGCCGAGCGATCAAACGCCTTGCCCCAGTCCCAGGGCCGTCCTGCCGCACGGGCAGCAAGCTGCAAGTCCCGTCGCGTCAGGTCGTTGCCGATGGCGTAGCCGAAGATGTGGTCGCGCGCCTGTTCCTCGGGAATATCCGTGCCAGCCTTGCCGATGGCGATCACCAGTTCGGCTTCATAGTGGAAGTTCTGCGTTTCGGGCGGATAGGCGACGACCTGCCCATCTTCGACAACGGCATCGGCGGGTTTGGTGAAGAAAAACGGCGGATCGCGATCCGGGTCCTTGCCCATCTCTCGTGCATGCTCGGCATAGTTGCGTCCGACGCAGAAGATCCGACGCACAGGGAAACGCTCGTCCCGACCGGCGATAGGCAGGCTGACGGCAGGAGGCAGCGGGAAGCTGTAATTCATGGAGGTTATTGTCCTTTCCTTGTGGTCGTAATTCAGCGATGTGGCATCGTAGGATGCAGTCATGTCGGCACTATCGCCCTGCGCAGAAACCGAAGTGCCACCATGATTGCGACACCCAGGCCATGGAGCATGAGGGTGTATCCGCCACCCAATGCTTCCGGCATAAGAAGCAGCACTCCGCCAAAGCCCAGAGCTGCACGTTCGTAGCCTGACATCACGCCCCCGAACCAGCCAACCATGGCGGCGGATATGGCATAAACCCCAATTGCCGCAGCAGACGTGGCCAGCAGGATTTCAACCGGGGTGCCCTGCATCAGCAGGGCAGGCGTAACCACGAAAATGAAAGGAACGATATAGGCTGTCCAGCCTAGCCGCATCGCAACGAATGCTGTCTGCATCGGCGGGGCCCCGGCCAGCGCGGCGGCAAAGAAGGCGCCGATGCCGATAGGCGGGGTCACCATTGACATCATGCCGAGGTAGAAGATGAAGAAATGGGCAGCCATGGGTGTGATCCCGGCCTCTACCAGCGGAGGTGTAAGAAGGACCGCCAGCAACAGATAGACGGCAACCGTCGGCATCCCCATGCCAAGGACAACACTGGCAATGGCCGTGAGGAGCAAGAGCAGCGGAAGGCTGCCCCGACCGATCTCGGCCAGCGCGAACGTGCCGACAAAGCCCAACCCGGTGATGTTGAGAACACCGATGATGAAGCCGGCGGCAGCGGCTATCATCAGGATCTCAGTCATGGAGATGCCGGCGTCGGCGAGCGATTGCCAGATCATGCGCAGAGTGATGCGCCGGCCACCATAGCCGTATGCGACGCCGCAGATCAGGGCAACGCCGGCCGCCCAGAGGGCCGCCGTTTCCGGTCGCTGGCCCAGCCAGAACATGCCGACCACGATCACTGCAAACGGCAGGATGAAGATACCCCCGCGACGTAGAGTGCCGAGCGCAGAAGGAATTTCATCCTCACGCAGGGGGGCGATGTTGGCCTTGGCGGCCTCAAGATCAACCTGACAGTACACCGCAAAGTAATAGAGCGCGGCCGGGATGATCGCTGCAATCGCGACCTGCGCATAGGAAACACCCAGGAAATCGGCCATAAGGAAAGCGACTGCGCCCATGACCGGGGGGGCGATCTGCCCTCCGGTCGAGGCGACGGCCTCGACTGCGGCAGCCATCCGGGGCCGATATCCCGAGCGGATCATCAGCCGGATGGTGACGACGCCGGTCGCGACGATGTTGGACACCACAACCCCGGAGATCGTGCCGAAAAGCATCGAGGCCAGGATCGAGATCTTGGCCGCTCCGCCGCGGCGGCGCCCCAGCGCGGCAAGCGCGATGTCGTTGAAGAACTCGCCCCCCCCCGCCCGCACGAGGATCTGCCCGAACAGCACGAACGCGGCGACGACCGTTACCGACACGTTCATGGTAAGGCCGAGCATGCCATTGGCATCGAACCCGATATAGGAAAGCAGACGATCCGGTGAGACCTGCCGCGTTTGCATCGCACCCGGAATCAGGTGGCCGATCATCCCGTAGCCCCCGATGAAAAGCACCACCAAGACGAGCGCCCAGCCCGCCACCCGCCGCAGCCCCTCAAGCACCAGCAGGACAAGCATCCCGGACATGATCACGATATCGACCGGGGCGGACATCACCCGCGAGACGATATCGGCATAGTTTACGGCAACATACAGCGAAAGACCAAGCCCCAGGACGGCAAGAATCCAGTCGATGGTTCTACCACCGTCCGCCGGAACATTCTCGTCGCTGCCGCGTGGATCCTTCTCGCCGACGCTGCTTCTGTCGATCAGGAACACCAGGCCCAGCCCAAGCCCCAGGGCGACGGCCAATATCTGCTCGACATAGACGCTCAGCCCGAGGCGGCTCGGCGCGTCGAACCCCACTGCGACGGCCAGCAGCGAAAGTGCCACCGCCTGGGTTTGGACGGCAAGCCGACGAAGTGTTGGCAGCCGACTGCCAGTTGTCTGAGTCAAAGCCTGTTTCCTCTGCGATGAGCGAACGCAAAACGGGCTGTGCCGGGAAATCTCCCGGCCCAGCCCTCCGTCATAGCCGTGTCAGTCAACAGTGCGAATGGCGACGCCCCGCTCGGCGAAGAAGGCCGCTGCACCAGGGTGATATTCCACACCCGGATAATCGACATAGGCGGTTTCAATGTTCATCACGCGAAGCGGAGGATAGGCATCGCCGATCGCACCCACATTGTCGAAAATCGAGGCCAGCAGCGCCTTGACCTGTTCGTCGGACACATGCTCACCAGCAACAAGGACGTTGTCCCATGTCAGCATCATCATCGGCGCATCTACACCCACCCGCACCGGCGAGGGCGTCACCTCTGAGAAGTAATAGGCCGGGCGAAACTTGCGAATCGTTTCGAGCGCCTGCTCATCCGAGGCGACCTGAAGATAGCGGACCCCGCCCAGCATTGCGCCGACCTCAGCGACCTTCGGCCCGCCGACAGCGAAGAAGGCCGCATCCGTCAGACCCGAGGCCAGAGCATCGACACCGCGAATGATATCGGGGATCGGCACTTCAACCACTTCACCATAGCTGATCCCGTCCGCCTCGAGAAGCGCACTCACCAGCGGCCGGTTCAGCGGGAAAGCCTCCCAGCCCGAGGGCACACGCTTTCCGGCAAGATCGGAAACCCGCGTCATGCCAGAATCTGCCCGGACGAACAGCCCTACCGCAAAGGGATTGATCTTGGCCACAACACGCAGATTCGGCAGAGCCGCCGAGTAGTCACCCTCCCCGGCGACCGCTACGATCATGTCGTTGATGTCGGTCATCGTGAATTCGGCGTCTTTGCTGTCGACGGCCTGAAGCATCTGCGCGTTGCCGCTATATGCCTGAACAACCAGCCGCCCGCCGCCGCTTTTCTGGGCCTCGGCCGCAATGACCGAAGCCATCGTATTCCACACCGAGCCCGCAGGAGGTGTCGTGATCGATGCAACCTCTGCGGAGGCACCGCCAGCCGCCGTCGCCGCAAATACCATCGCGCCAAAAACGCGCGTCAAAAACATCCTCATCTTCTCGCCCCCTATGCTGAACTCGCTCCTCCGCAAGCCCTTCCTCTTACCAGTTACGGCCTTGCTTGGAAAGCATGCTTTTCATATTGCCAGCGGCCCCGCAAAGCGATAACACTCCGCCCCACGCGTCTGCGAGGAGCTGGTGCGGCGGAAATCGATTCCAGAGGGAGGAGCCTACGATGAACGTAAAGGCCAATGTTGGGGCAGCGGGCGCTTATTCCGATGCCGAAATTCTTGCAATGGTTGACGAGAAGAACGGTAAGTTCGACCCTAAGATCTATGTTGACGAGGCTCTTTATCGTCTTGAACTTGAGCGCATTTTTGCGCGCACCTGGGTTTGCATGGGTCACGAGTCGCAGATCCCGAATTCGGGCGACTTCACGACCGCCTATATCGGCGAGGATCCTGTGGTCGTTGCGCGCCAGAAGGACGCCAGCATCCGCGTGTTCCTGAATCAGTGCCAGCACCGCGGAATGCGCATCTGCCGCGCCGATTCGGGCAACGCCAAGGCATTTACTTGCACCTACCATGGTTGGGCATACAATCAGGGTGGTGATCTGGTCAGCGTCCCGATGGAGAAGGAAGCCTTCGGTGGTTGCCTGAACAAGGCAGAGTGGGGGCCGAAGCAGGCGCGCGTCGAAACCTACAAGGGTCTCATTTTTGCGAACTGGGATGCCGACGCGCCGGGACTCGACGAATATCTGGGTGATGTCAAATTCTACATGGACATCATGCTCGACCGCTGTGAGGCCGGAACCGAGGCGATACCCGGGATCCAGAAATGGGTCATTCCCTGCAACTGGAAGTTCGCGGCCGAGCAGTTTGCTTCGGACGCTTATCATGCGGGCACCACCTCGCACTTGTCCGGCATCATGGCCGGTGTGCCGGAAGATGTGGATATTACCCAGGTTGCCCCTCCGACGGATGGTTTGAATGTCCACCTGGAGAACGGCCATGGTTGCGGCCTCTTCTTGCGGAACCCGATGTTCTACATGACTATTCTTGGGCCGAAGGTGACGGAATACCTGACGACCGGGCCAGCATACGAGGAGACAGTGCGGCGTTTGGGTCAGGGACGGGCGGACGTGAACCTTTGCCATACCAACGTCTTCCCGAACCTGTCGTTCCTGGCAGGGATCAACACGGTCCGGATGTGGCAGCCTCGCGGTCCGAACGAGATCGAGGTCTGGACCTTCACTCTCGTTGACAAAACTGCCCCGCAGGAGATCAAGGATGAATGGCGTCGCCATACATCGCGCACTTTCTCGGCGGGCGGCGTGTTCGAGCAGGATGATGGCGAAAACTGGTGCGACATCCAGCAAGTGCTGCGCGGCCATGTTGCCCAAAACCAGAAGTTCAACATCGAGATGGGCTCGCATACAGTGACGGCCGATAATCCTGAGGGCTTCCCCGGGCTGAGCTTCGCATACACCTATAGTGAGGAGTCGGCGCGAGGCATGTACCGTTATTGGACGCAGATCATGACCGCACCGGATTGGGATGCAATCCGCCGGATCGAGCAACGGCCGCTCGCGGCGGAGTAACGTTCAATCGGCGGCAAATGTCCGCTTATGTATCAAACGTCTGCCGATACGCCTCGGCAGACACTTTACAATGAGGGAGGAAAAAGATGCTCGATGATACTTTCAAGGCTGCCTTCGAAAGCAAGCCCAAGGCCGTTTCTCTGGAGCTTCAGCATGAAGTCGAACAGTTCCTGTATTGGGAATCCAAGCTTCTGACGGATCGCCGGTACAAAGAGTGGTTCAGCTTGCTGGCTGAGGACCTTCACTATTGGATGCCGATCCGCTCGACGAAGATCATGCGCGAAGTCGCTCAGGAATATACCGATGAGCAAGGCTTTGCCCATTTCGACGACAACTGGTACACGATGAAAGGCCGAATTCGCAAGATCCTGTCCGATGTGGGCTGGTCCGAAAACCCGGCCTCTCGCGTGCGTTATCTGATCGGGAACGTCATGGTCGTTCCGGAAAACGAGAATACGATCAATGTCGTTTCGGCGTCGATGGTGTACCGGACGCGGCAAGAACGCCAACTAGACGTTTTCGCCTGCGAGCGCCGGGATGTCCTGCGTCGGGTTGAAACCGAAGCGGGCTTCGAGATTGTGCGCCGCACGATCCTGATTGACCAGAGCACAATCCTGTCGAACAATCTCAGCTTTTTCTTCTAAGGGAGCAAATATGACTTGGATGAAGGCGTTCCCTTCGGCAGAGGTGCCTGAGGGAGAGATGAAAGTGTTCGAAGGTGGACCTGAGCCGATCGTGGTGTGCCGGGTGGACGGAGAGATACACGCAGTCCAGGACACTTGTACGCATGACACATGGTCACTCGCGGACGGCTTCATCGAGGACGGCGTCATTGAGTGTAGCCTACACTTCGCAAAATTTTGCGTCAAAACCGGCAAGGTGAAGGCATTGCCTGCTTGCGTGGCACTCAAGGTGTTCCCCGCGAAGGTCGACGGAGACTTCATATACATCGACTGCTGAAAAACAGCGTCAAAAACAGGGAGGAATTACAATGCAACTCAAGGATCAAGTCGCGCTCGTGACGGGCGGAGGGTCCGGTCTTGGACTCGCCATCGTGGAACGCTTCGTCGAGGAAGGCGCGCGTGTCGCAATCTTTGACCGCTCGCAAGAGCGTATCGACGACGCGGTGAAAGCGTTTGGCGACAAGGTCGTCGGCATCGCGGGCGACGTTCGCAAAGTGGACGACAACAATCGGGCAGTGGCCGAGTGCGTCAGCGCCTTCGGCAAGCTCGACACGTTCATCGGAAATGCGGGCATCTGGGACTACTCGAAAACCATGGTCTCGACAGAAGATGACGAACTGTCATCTGCTTTCGACGAGATGTTCGCCATCAACGTCAAGGGCTATGTCCTCGGAGCCAAGGCGGCATTGCCAGAGCTTTACAAGACCAAGGGCCAAATGATCTTTACCGCGTCGAACGCTGCCTTTTATCCAGGCGGTGGCGGTGTTCTTTACACGGCAACGAAGCATGCGGTGGTCGGCATGATCAAGCAGATGGCGCATGAATTTGCACCGCACGTACGGGTCAATGGCGTCGCGCCAGGTGGTATCGGTGGAAGCAACCTCGCCGGAACCAATGCCCTTTCGCAGCAGGGAAACAACTTCTCCGATATCCCGCTCGACGACCTGATGAAGCAAATTCTTCCGCTTGAACGTGCATTCCATGCGCGGGAATATGCTGGCGCATACGCCTTCTTCGCCAATCGTCGCGACAATACGCCGGGCACTGGTGCCGTACTGAATTTCGACGGCGGTATCGGCATGCGGGGCTTTGGGTCTCCGAATATGGGCGCAGACCTCGTTGCAAAGTTCGGCGCAATTTAACCATGGCCGTGCGCACAGATAGGCCGTGCGCACAGATAGGCCGTGCGCACAGATAGGCCGTGCGCACAGTTGAAACTGGGCCGTTCTCTGGACGTATCCTCGCGAGGCTTTTGGCTGACGCAGGTTTCAAGAACAGAGAAGTAAACTTAAAAGGACATGGAATGACTATTCAGCTCTATATCGACAATAAGGCGCAGAATGCCACAGGCAACGCCACATTTGAACGCCGCTCACCTGTAAGTGGCGAAGTCGTGACGCGTGGCGCAGCTGCCACGCCAGGGGATGCCGTGGCCGCGATCGAATCTGCCGAACGCGCCTTTGCGTCCTGGTCGCAGACTGGTCCGGGCCAGCGCCGCGCCCTGCTCATGAAGGCCGCAGAAGAGATCGAAAAGCGCACGGAAGATTTCGTTGTCGCCATGAAAGCCGAAGTCGGGGCAGGCGAACTCTGGGCACGCTTCAATGTCATGCTCGCGGCGAATGTTTTCCGCGAAGCCGCAGCGATGACCACGCAGATTCAGGGCAGCACTATCCCGTCTGACAAGCCGGGCACGTTGTCGATGACCGTGAGACAGCCGGTAGGTGTGATCCTGTCGATCGTGCCTTGGAACGGGCCGATTGTGCTGGCAGCACGGGCCATTGCCTATCCGCTGATGTGCGGCAACACCGTTGTTTTCCGCGCCTCAGAAACCTCTCCCAAGACCCATGTGCTGGTTGCTGAGGCCGTCCATGCGGCCGGTTTCCCCGCAGGAACGCTCAACTTCGTGATCAACGACCCAAAGGACGCACCCGAAGTCGTAGAGGCAATGATCGCGCATCCAGCCGTGCGGCGTGTCAACTTCACCGGTTCGACGCATGTTGGCCGGATCATTGCTGCGGCTTGTGGCCGCCATCTAAAGCGTAGCCTGATGGAACTCGGCGACAAGTCGCCCATGGTGGTCCTCGGGGATGCGGATATCGACGGCGCAGTGAATGCGACCATCTTCGGCGCCTTCCTCTATCAGGGCCAGATCTGCATGACGACCGAGCGTGCCATTGTCGATGAGTCTGTCGCCGATGCGTTCGTCGAGAAACTCGCCGCGCGGGCAGCACAGCTGGAGGCGGGCGATCCACGCACTCAGGCGGCTTGCGCGCTTGGTCCGATCATCAGCCAGGGCGCAGTTAATCACCTGAACAGTTTGCTTGCCGACGCGACCGAAAAAGGTGCGAAGATACGGACTGGCGGGCTTGCAGACAGCACCCTGATGTCGCCGACTGTGCTCGATGGTGTCACATCCAAGATGCGCATCTACTCCGAGGAAGCCTTTGGTCCGATCTTGCAGGTAATTCGTGTCAACGGCGCGGACGAAGCTGTTCGGGTGGCCAATGACACTGAATACGGCCTATCAGCTGCCGTCTTCGGGACAGACATGGTACAAGCACTTGATGTCGCAATGCGCATTCAGACCGGTTCAGTGCACATCAACGGCTCCACCGTCTCGAATGAAGCCCAAGCGCCTTATGGCGGCACGAAGGCCAGCGGTTGGGGCCGGTTCGACAGCACTGCGGTGATTGATGAATTCACTGAGCTGAAGTGGATTACGATCGAACAGCCGTCCCAACAGTATCCCCTGTAAGGCAGGCCAGAAACCGGGCGGATGAGGTTGGGAAAATGATTGCCATCGGTGATTGTGATGATCCTATTCGCATCCGCCCGGTCAGATTCTGTCGGCTGGAGTGGGCAAAAGCTGGTGGTCAAGCGGCCCGCTTTGTGCTGTCATTTGTGGACGTATATGGACCCCGCCTGATTGCAACAGGCTAACTTGGTCTGGTTCGGCGATCACGATTGCAGACGTATATCCGGCTTCCTTGAGCGGCCCGATGTTTCGTCGCCGCGAGCCCCGATGGATTTCCGCGCGCTTCTTCCTCATTGGCTCCAAGGCATCGGCTTTCGCCGCGCCGGTCCACACATCAGGTTCAAGAAGCGATCAGGGTGACCCTTTCGTAAGCCTACGGCGAGGGCCGTCTTGAGTGGGTTTCTCGCGGTCGGCTATCGAGTGTCCTTATGGACGCACACGAAGACACCCCCCGCATTCAGGTTTTGTCGGTTTCCGATACGGGGCGCCGTCGCCGTTGGACGGATGACGAGAAGATCCGGATCGTCGAGGAAAGCCGTCGCGATGGCGTGACGCTGGCCGAGGTGGCGCGGCGGCATGAGATATAGCGGTCGATGCTTTATGACTGGCGCTATCGGCACAAACTGGGACTGTTGGGTTGCGCGGCGTCGTTCATGCGTCTGGTGCCGATGGACGGCGGTCCCCGACCTGCAGTCGCGCCGCCCCTGTCAGCGCCGCAACCGCTTGTCATGACCATTGATCTGGGCGAGCGGTATCGCGTCACGATCCCCGCAGGTTTCGACATGGAGGCAGCGGCGCGGTTGCTCAACGGCCTGGTTGTCAGCCGATGATCGCCTTTCCAGCTGGGGCGAAGGTCTGGATCGCAGGTGGCGTGACGGACATGCGGTGTGGGATGAACAGCCTGGCGTTGAAGGTCCAGCAGGGGCTTGGCCGTGATCCGCATGGCGGCGAGATCTTTTGCTTTCGGGGTCGCAAGGGCGACCTGATCAAGATCCTCTGGCACGACGGGGTCGGCATGTCGCTGTATCTGAAGCGGCTGGAGGCCGGAAAGTTCATCTGGCCGGTGAGCCAGAGCGGGGCTGCCGTTCCGGTCTCGGCTGCGCAGCTCGGATACCTGCTGGAAGGGATCGACTGGCGTAATCCCCGGTGGACGCAACGGCCCGCTTCAGCGGGTTGAAGGGTAAAAATCCCTTGCTTTAATGGACTATTCTTGGGCTTTGTGGTAGGTCTTCGGCATGTCGGAGACCCCCTCGGAGATCGATATTCTGCGTGCCGCCCTTACCGCGGCAGAGGCGCGCGCTGCAGCGGCCGAAGGGGCGTTGGTCGCGGCCAAAGGTGAACTGACACAGGCGCAGGCGGTGGTCTCGGCTGCCGAAGAGATGATCCGTCATCTGCGGCTCCAGATCGCCAAACTCCGGCGCGAGCAATATGGCCACAGTGCCGAGCGCCATGCCCGGCTGATCGAGCAACTCGAGATGCAGCTCGAGGACCTTGAGACGGACCTTGGCGCGGATCGGGCAAAGGCGGATGCCGCCGCTGCGAAGACCACGGTCGCGGCTTTCGAACGGCGCCGCCCCGCCCGCAAACCGTTCCCGGATCATCTGCCCCGCGAGCGCGTGGTGGTGGAGCCCCCGACCTCCTGCACCTGCTGCGGATCATCGCGCATCGTGAAGATGGGCGAAGACGTCACCGAGACGCTGGAAGTCATTCCCCGGCAGTGGAAAGTGATCCAGACCATCCGCGAGAAGTTTACCTGCCGTGACTGCGAACGGATCAGCCAGCCGCCCGCGCCGTTCCACCCGACGCCGCGGGGATGGGCGGGTCCCAATTTCTTGGCGATGGTGCTGTTCGAGAAGTTCGGCCAGCACCAACCCCTGAACCGGCAGGCCGAACGCTACGCCAAGGAAGGCGTCGAGATCAGCCTTTCCACCTTGGCCGATCAGGTCGGGGCCTGTGCTGTGGCGCTGCAGCCAATCCACGATTTGATCCGTGCTCATGTCCTGGGTGCCGAACGATTGCATGCCGATGATACGACCGTGCCGCTCTTGGCCAAGGGCGGCACGCAGACTGCCCGGCTCTGGACCTATCTGCGTGACGACCGACCCTATGCAGGCGGGGCACCACCGGCAGCCCTCTATTACTTCTCGACCGATCGCAGGAAGGAACACCCGACCCGGCATTTGGCGGGCTGGACCGGCATCCTGCAGGGCGATGCCTATGGCGGTTACAACGACCTCTACAGCGCCCAGCATAAGCCAGCCCCGGTGCTGAGCGCGCTGTGCTGGTCGCACGCCCGGCGCAAGTTCTTCGAACTGGCCGACATCAAGGCCATAGCCCGCAAGGGCGGATCGGTAGCCGAAGAGATCTCACCCATCGCACTTGAAGCCGTCAAACGCTTTGACGCCATCTTTGCTGTCGAACGCGAGATCACCGGCATGACCGTCGAAGCCCGCCATGACGCCCGTCAGCGGCTGGTGCGTCCGATGGTCAATGACCTGCACGACTGGTTGCGGGCCGAACGTGCCCGGATGTCGAAGCACAACCCCGTTGCCAAGGCCATCAATTACATGTTCGAAGAAGACGGCCGCTGGGAAGCATTCACCCGCTTCCTCGAAGACGGCCGCATCTGTCTGACGAACAATGCCGCCGAACGCGCCCTGCGCGGCATTGCCCTCGGCCGAAAGGCCTGGCTCTTCGCCGGGTCACCCCGAGGTGGCGAGCGCGCCGCCTTCATGTATTCCCTGATCGTCACCGCCAGGATGAATGACGTCGACCCTCGGGCTTGGCTGGCCGACGTTCTTGGTCGGCTGCCGAACACGCAACTCTCCCGCCTGCCGGACCTTCTGCCCTGGAACTGGAAGCGCTCCCCGATCGCCAAAGCCGCGTAGCTGCGGCCTACGCCGGATGGTTACACCCTTTCACCATCTCCTGCCAGTTGTTGCAACGTTTCGGTGAGCGCGCTTACGCTCGTTCAGATACCTCGTCTTGCTTCCTCATAGTCCGGCAGCGGTCTGCCCCGGACGGTATTCATCGTCTCGCGATAGCATCGACCAGACGATCCGGGCGTTCTTGTTGGCCAGTGCGACCGACACGACATTCGGATGCCTGCGCTCACGCAGTTGCCCGATCCACTGACTTCTCGGATCCTGTTTGCCCCCAGCCTTGCCGAGTACGGCGCGGGCGCCGTGGATCATCAGCGTGCGCAGGTATCGATCACCCCGCTTGCTGATCCCGAACAGCCGGGCCTTGCCGCCGCTCGACTGCTGTCGCGGCACCAGCCCCAGCCAGGCCGCAAACCGACGCCCATTCCTGAAGCAACTCCTGTCGCCAACCGCGGCGACCAACGCCGTCGCGGTGATCGGCCCGATGCCCTCGATCTTGCCGATGCGCTGACACATCTCGTTGCTGCGGAACAGCTCCTGGATCCTTCGGTTGTATCCCGCAAGCCGCCGATCCAGTTCAGCCAGCTCGGTCTTCAGTTCGCCCACAAGGCTCAGGAGCAGCTCGTTCAGGCCGGGCTCCGATCCCTCAACGATCTGTACCAGCGCGTGCCGCAACCGGGTGATGTCCCGAACGATCACGACGCCATGTTCTGCCAGAAGTCCTCGGATCTGGTTCACAAGTCGAGTCCGATCGCCAACCAGTCGCTGCCGGATCCGATGGACCGCCTGAATCGCCAATTGTCCGGACGATTTCACCGGCACGAACCGCATGGTTGGTCGACCCACAGCCTCGCAGATCGCTTCGGCGTCATTGCGGTCGTTTTTGTTTGACTTCACATATGACCGGCAAGATCGTCTGCTCTGATTTGACCGCCGATGGTATTGGCGACCCGACGGTCCTGCCGGATCTACTGGAACAGATCGACGGCCCGGTTGAACTGTTCCTGGCGGACGGTGCTTACGATGGAGAGCCAACGAATAACACTAACCGGTTGCGTCAATCATCACTTTCTTCGACTCGCCGGCTTCTGACTTCAGATATTTCATCATCCGCGCGAACTTTCTAAGTCTCTATTTAGAGCGTGTCGCCCCTGATCGGATTCTGGATTCCCATATCGATCATCCTGTGAT
>CAYLYV010000042.1:0-30695 GCA_964387655.1 uncultured Cypionkella sp.
AAGGGGCCAAGCCGATAGCCTGCGGCCATCATCGCGGCGTCGATCTCGGCGGCCTTGTGGCCTTCGGACAGCAGCGCGAGCGCTTCGCCGTAATAGGGGCGGGCACAGCGGTTGACGATGAAGCCGGGGCGGTCGGGGCATTGGATCACGGTTTTGCCTGCGGCCTCGGTGATCTGGCGGGCGAGGGCGAGGGCGGCTGTCGAGGTGCCTGCATGGGAGGCGAGTTCGACCAGTTTCATCGCGGTGGGCGGGTTGAAGAAGTGCAGCGCGAGGATGCGGTCTGGGTTCTGGGCGGTGCTGGCGATGGTGGCGACGGGGATGGAGGAGGTGTTGGTGGCGAGGATGCTGGTGGCCGGGATGATGGCTTCGAGGTTGGCGAATAGGGTTTGTTTGGCCTCTGCGCGCTCGATGATGGCCTCGATGATCAGGGTGCAGGCGGTGAAATCTGTCAGGGATTCCGCGATGTGCAGGTTGGCGAGGGTGGCATCGCGGGCCTCTGGCGTGAGTTTTCCGACGGTGATGCGGGCGTTCAGGGCTTGTTCCATCCGGTCGCGGGCGGTGTCGCGGGCGGGTTGGTGGGCGTCGGTGGCGATAGTGGGAAAGCCCGCTTGCGCAAAGACTTGCGCGATCCCGAGGCCCATGGTGCCGAGGCCGATTATACCGATGGTCGGGTGCATCACTGACCTTTGAACTGGGGTTTGCGTTTATCGCGGAAGGCGGCGATGCCTTCGGCCTTGTCATTGGTGTCCATCAGCGACTCGAAACCTGCGCGTTCTAGGCCGAAGGCGCGGGGGGCTTCGTCGCCTGCCACGAGGGCCGCCTTGGCGGCTTGCAGCGCGAGGGGGGCGCGGAGGGCGATTTTTTCGGTGAGGGTGGTGGCATCGGGCAGGGCGGAGCCTGTGGCGAGATAGGCGGCGATGCCCCATTGATGGGCGGTTTGGGCGTCGATGATCTCACCCGTCAGGATCATCCGGGAGGCGCAGGCGCGGCCTGCGAGGGCCAGCAGGCGTTGGGTGCCGCCTGCGCCGGGGATCAGGCCGAGGTTGGTTTCGGGCAGGCCGAGTTTGGCGGTCGCGCCCAGCACCATGAGGTCGGCCATCAGGGCAAGCTCCAGGCCGCCGCCGAGGGCGAAGCCGTCCACGGCGGCGATCAGCGGTTTGGGGAAGGCGCGGATGCTGGCCCAGTGGGCTTTGCGGGGGTCGGCGGCGGCCTCGGCTGTGGTTTTGGTTTCGATTTCGGTGATGTCGGCGCCTGCGGCGAAATTGCCCTCGGCGCCGGAAATGAGGACGGCGCGGAGGGTGGGGTCGGTCGCGGTTTGGGTCAGCACCTCGGCCAGAGCCGCGAGGGTGGCGGTGTTCAACGCGTTCTTCGCCGTGGGGCGGTTCAGCGCGATATGCAGCCAGCCGGGGTGGGGGGTGAGGATCAGGTTTTCCATGATGGCACTATGCGGGCTGGGCGGAAAATTTCAAGCGAGAAATTTCAAGCTTGAAATTGTTTTGGTCTGGTGGCAGGCTAACCCAAACGCATTGGAGGGATTGCCATGAAGGTTCTGTGTTTGGGCGGTGGTCCGGCGGGTCTGTATTTTGCGATCTCGATGAAGCTGCGCGATCCGTCGCATCAGGTCACGGTGATGGAGCGCAACAAGGCCAATGACACCTTCGGCTGGGGTGTCGTGCTGTCGGATGATGCTTTGGGGCGGATGGCGAAGAATGATCCGGTCTCCACCGAGGCCATTCGCAGTCAATTCGCCTATTGGGACGATATTGCGGTGGTGCATAATGGCGTGCGCACGGTGTCGGGCGGGCATGGTTTTGCGGGCATCGGGCGGAAAGCGCTGCTGGTGTTGCTGCAGGCGCGGGCGCGGGAATTGGGCGTCGATTTGCGGTTTGAGACGGAGTTCAAATCGGCGGAGGAATACCGGAAAGACTATGATCTGGTGGTGGCGACGGATGGGATTAACTCCCTTGTGCGCCGGGAATATGCCGAGGTGTTCCAGCCGGATATTGATGTGAGGAAGTGCAAATTCGTCTGGCTTGGCACCCATGCCAAGTTTGACGATGCCTTCAGCTTTATCTTCGAGAAGACCGAATACGGCTGGGTCTGGGCGCATGTTTACCAGTTTGACAAGGATACCGCGACCTTCATCGTCGAATGTCACCCCGACACTTGGGAGCTCTGGGGCTTTGAGACGATGAGCAAAGAGGAAACGGTAGAGACCTGCCGCAAGATCTTTGAGCGGCACTTGGGCGGCCATGATCTGATGTCGAATGCGGCGCATTTGCGCGGCTCTGCGGTGTGGATGCAGTTCCCGCGGGTGATTTGCCAGCAGTGGTATCACGAGAATGTCGTGCTGATGGGCGATGCGGCGGCGACGGGGCATTTCTCGATTGGGTCGGGGTCAAGGCTGGCGTTTGATAGTGCGATTGCTTTGGCGGAATATCTGCACAGCGAACCCAATATGCAGGCGGCGTTTGAGCGCTATCAGGCAGAGCGGCGGGTTGAGGTTTTGCGGCTGCAATCGGCGGCGCGCAACTCGCTGGAGTGGTTTGAGGAGGTTGAGCGTTATCTCGATATGCCCGCGCCGCAGTTCGCTTATTCACTGCTGACCCGCAGCCAGCGCATCAGCCATGAGAATTTGCGGATGCGCGATCCGGCTTGGCTGCGTTCCGCCGAGGATTGGTTTGCGGCGCAATATGGTGGTGCGCCGGGGCGCGCGCCGATGTTCGCGCCGTTTCAGTTGCGCGGCATGACGCTGGAAAACCGCATCGTGGTGTCGCCGATGGCGCAGTATCGCGCGGTCGAAGGCGTGCCGGGCGATTGGCATTTTGTGCATTATGCTGAACGGGCCAAGGGTGGCGCGGGGCTGGTCTATACCGAGATGACTTGTGTGTCGGCAAATGGCCGGATCACGCCGGGCTGCACGGGGCTCTATACGCCGAAGCATGAACTGGCGTGGAAGAAGATCAACGATTTCATCCATGCCGAGACCAAGGCCAAGACCTGCTGCCAGATCGGCCATTCGGGGCGCAAGGGGTCGACTCAGGTCGGTTGGGCGGATGCAGATGCGCCGTTGGTGTCGGGAAATTGGCCGTTGTTGAGTGCGTCGGCGATCCCGTGGCAAGCGGGCAATCAGGTGCCGAAAGCCATGGACCGCGATGATATGGACGCGGTGCTGCGCCAGTTCATCAAGGCCACGGAAATGGCCGAGGGCGCGGATTTCGATATGATCGAACTGCACGCGGCGCATGGCTATCTGATCTCGTCGTTCATCTCTCCGCTGTCGAACACGCGGGAAGATGAATATGGCGGCAGCTTGGAAAACCGGATGCGCTATCCGTTGGAAGTGTTCCGCGAGATGCGCCGCTATTGGCCGGGGCATAAGCCGATGTCGGTGCGGATTTCGGCGCATGATTGGGCGGAAGGCGGCGTGACGCCTGCGGAAGCGGTGCAGATTGCGCAGATGTTTGCGGCAGAAGGCGCGGATATCATTGACGTATCGGCGGGGCAGACCTCGACCGAGGCGCGGCCTGTCTATGGCCGGATGTTCCAGACGCCGTTCTCGGACCGGATCAAGAATGAGGCCGGATTGGCCACGATGGCGGTGGGCAATATCACTGAGGCTGATCAGGTGAACCAGATCCTGCTGGCGGGGCGGGCGGATTTGGTCTGCCTTGCGCGGGCGCATCTGGCCGACCCCTATTGGACTTTGCATCAGTCGGTGGCCTTGGGCGACGCAGGTACGGAATGGCCGAAGCCCTATCTTGCCGGACGTGATCAGGCGCGGCGGTTGGTGCAAAAATCGGAAGGCGCGATACGGGTATGACACTGGTTGGCAAACGAGTTCTGATCACCGGCGGCGGCTCGGGTGCCGGGGAAAACCTCGCGCTGGGCTTTGCGCAGGCCGGGGCGGAAGTGGTGATCGCGGGGCGTCGGATTGAGGCCTTGCAGGCGGTTGTTGCCCGCGCGCCGGGGATACGGGCGGTGCAGGCGGATGTGACGGATGAAGCCTCGGTGCGGGCGATGTTTGCGCAAGCTGGGGCTTGCGATGTGGTGATCGCCAATGCCGGGGCGGCGGATTCGACGGTGATGGCGAAAACCTCACTGAAGCAGTGGAATGCGATGATCGCGGTGAACCTGACGGGGGTGTTTTTGACCCTGCGCGATGGCTTGAACCAGATGCCGGGCTGGGGGCGGCTGATCTCGGTGGCGTCCACGGCGGGGCTGAAGGGCTATGCCAAGGTCGCGCCCTATGCGGCGGCGAAACATGGGGTGATCGGGTTGACGCGGTCTTTGGCCCTGGAAATTGCCAAGCGCCCGGTAACGGTGAACGCGATTTGCCCCGGTTTTCTGGACACGCCGATGACCGATCACTCGGTGGAAGTGATTGCGGAAAAGACCGGGAAAACCTTGGTCGAAGCGCGGGCGGTGCTGGCGGGGATGAATCCGCAGGGGCGGCTGATTGCGCCTTCGGAAGTCACCGCGATGGCGCTGTTTCTCTGCGGTGCGGGGTCTGAAGGGGTGAACGGGCAGGCTTTGACGATTGCGGGAGGCGAATTGTGAGCGAATTGTCGAAACGCCGTCTGAAGATGTGGATCAGGATGCTGGGGGTGACGCGCGGTTCCGAGTCGCACTTACGCGAGTTTTTGCGGGTGAAACACGACACCACGTTGCCGCGTTTTGACGTGCTGGCGGCGCTGTATCGGCGGCGGGATGGCGTGACGATGAGTGAACTTTCCCGGATGTTGCTGGTCTCGAATGGCAATGCGACGGCGGTGGTGGACCGGCTCGAGAAGGATGGACAGGTCGCGCGCACGCAGTCGGAGCAGGACCGCCGCACGGTGTTTGTCGCGCTGACGCCAGAGGGGCTGGCGAATTTTGAAGGGCTGGCAAGCGATCACGAGCACGAGGTGGATCGGCTGTTTGGCGGGCTGTCGGAGGCCGACCTAGACAGCCTGACCGAGATTTTGAAAAGGATGAGTAAGCCATGAAGCTTGCAGATTTTAGGCCTGCGCATTTTCTGTGGGAAGTGACGGATCGGGTGGCCGTGCTGCGGTTGAATCGACCGGAGCGGAAGAATCCGCTGACGTTCGAGTCCTATGCCGAGTTGCGCGATCTGTTCCGCGATCTGGTCTATGCCACGGATGTCGATGTGGTGGTGTTTGCCTCGAACGGTGGCAATTTCTGCTCGGGCGGGGATGTCCATGAAATCATCGGGCCGCTGATCGGCCTGCCGATGAAGGATTTGCTGGCCTTCACCCGGATGACGGGCGATCTGGTCAAGGCGATGATTTCCTGCGGAAAACCTGTGATTGCGGCGGTGGATGGCGTGGCGGTGGGGGCGGGGGCGATCCTCGCGATGGCCGCCGATCTGCGGCTGGCGACACCAGAAGCGAAATGCGCGTTCTTGTTCACGCGGGTGGGGCTTGCGGGCTGCGATATGGGCGCTTGTGCGATGCTGCCACGGATCATCGGGCAGGGGCGGGCGGCGGAGCTGCTCTACACGGGCCGTGTGATGACGGCGGCGGAGGGCGAGCGCTGGGGGTTCTGGAACGCTTTGCACGGCGCGGAGGTGCTGGAAGCCGAGGCGCTGGTGCTGGCGCGGCGGCTGGCGGCGGGGCCGTGCTTTGCGCATGGGGTGACCAAGACTCAGCTTTTGCAGGAATGGGATATGGGGCTGCTGGCCGCGATCGAGGCGGAAGCGCAGGCGCAGGCGATCTGTATGCAGACCAAGGATTTTGAGCGGGCCTATCGGGCGTTCGTCGCAAAAGAAAAGCCGGTTTTCGCGGGGGATTGAAGCGTTTGCCGCAAACCCCGGGGCGCCGCCCCGGACCCCGGGATATTTGAGGACAGATGAAACATGGCGGATCAGAGTTTTCTAACATGGCCGTTTTTTGAGGACCGTCACCGCGCATTGGCGACGGCGCTAGAGACTTGGGCGGTGGTAAATCTGCCGGTGGATCACAGCGATGTTGATGCGGCCTGTCGGGAGCTGGTGGCGATGCTGGGCGCGGGCGGTTGGTTGCAACATTCAGGCGCAGGGGCGGGCGAAAAACTGGACGTGCGCTCTTTGTGCCTGATCCGCGAGACTTTGGCGCGGCATGATAGCTTGGCGGATTTTGCCTTTGCGATGCAGGGGCTTGGCATGGGGGCGGTGTCGCTGTTCGGCAGCGATGCGCAGCGCGCATGGCTGGTGCGGACGCGGGCGGGTGAGGCGATTTCTGGCTTTGCGCTGACCGAACCGGGGTCGGGGTCTGATGTGGCGGCGACAGCGACGACGGCTGTGCGCGGGCCGCAGGGCTGGCTGCTGAACGGCGAGAAAACCTATATCTCGAACGGCGGGATTGCCGATATCTATGTCATCATCGCGCGCACTGGCGAGGCACCGGGGGCGAAGGGCTTGTCGGCGTTTTTGCTGCCCGCAGATACGCCGGGGCTGTCGGTGGCGGAGCGGATTGAGGTGATCGCGCCGCATCCGCTGGCGCATCTGGCCTTGCGCGATGTGAGCTTGCCGGAAACCGCGCTGATCGGGCGGGCGGGGGATGGATTCAAAATTGCGATGTCGGTGCTGGACGTGTTCCGATCCACCGTCGGGGCGGCGGCTTTGGGTTTTGCGCGGCGGGCACTGGATGAGGCTTTGGCGCGCACGCAATCGCGGCGGATTCAGGGGGCCGCGCTGTCGGAACTGCAGATGGTGCAGGGGCATTTGGCGGATATGGCGTTGCAGGTCGATGCCAGCGCCTTGCTGATTTACCGCGCGGCTTGGGTGAAGGATCAGGGCGCGGCCCGGGTCAGCCGGGAAGCTGCGATGGCGAAGCTCTATGCCACCGAGGCGGCACAGAAGGTGATCGACATGGCGGTGCAACTGCATGGCGGTGACGGCGTGCGGCATGGTTTCGCGGTGGAGGCCTTGTACCGCGAAATCAGGGCCTTGCGGATTTATGAGGGTGCGTCGGACGTGCAGCGGGTGGTGATCGCGCGGAGTATTCTGGGATGAGCTATACCCGCGAAATTCAGATCGAATTCAACCACTGTGACCCCGCCGGGATCGTGTTTTATCCGCGCTATTTTGAGATGACCAACTCGGTGGTTGAGAACTTTTTCAACGATGTGGTCGGGCGCAGCTTTGCTTCGATGCATCGTGGGGCGGACAATGGCGTGCCGACGGTGGCGCTGGCGGCGGAGTTCGTGGCTCCTTCGCGCCTCGGCGATAAAGTGTTGTTTTCACTGAAGATTGAGAAGCTGGGGCGCTCTTCGGTCAGCTTGCAGATTGCAGGCCATATGGGCGCGGAATTGCGGCTGCGGGTGGCGCTGACGCTGGTGTGGATTGACGGAATGAAATCGGCTGCTTGGCCCGACGCGATGCGGGCGCGGCTGGTGGCATATATGGAGGACGCGGCATGAACCATGAGGTTTTGCATCCGAAAAACTGGAAGCCCGCGCGGGGCTATGCCAATGGCATGGCGGCCTCGGGGCGGATGGTTTTTACCGGCGGATTGATTGGCTGGAACGCGGATCAGGAGTTTGAGACGGATGATTTCGTCGGGCAAGTCGAGGCGGCTTTGCGCGGGATTGTCGAGGTGCTGGCCTGTGCCGGGGCCAAGCCAGAGCATCTTGTACGTTTGACCTGGTATGTTACCGATAAGAACGAATATCTTAGCAATCTGAAGGGCTTGGGCGCGGCTTATAAAGCGGTGATCGGGCGACATTATCCCGCGATGGCACTGGTGCAAGTGGTGGCTTTGGTTGAGGACCGCGCGAAAGTTGAGATCGAGGCGACGGCCGTTATCCCGGAGGGTATGTGATGCCCAATCACTCAAAACTTGGACCAACTGGCCATAGCGACAGCTTCACCCGTGACCGCCTGCCACCGCAGGATCAACAGCCGGAGTTCTTGCTCGACGGCTTTGACTACCCCGAATATCTGAATGCGGCGGTGGAGTTGACCGATAAGATGGTCGAAAAGGGCTTTGGCGATCATACCGCTTTGATCGGCAATGGGCGGCAGCGGACTTATAAAGAGTTGACCGACTGGTCGAACCGCTTGGCTCATGTGCTGGTTGAGGATTATGGCGTAAAGCCCGGTAATCGTGTGCTTATTCGCTCTGCCAATAATCCTGCGATGGTGGCTTGTTGGTTGGCTGCGACCAAGGCGGGCGCGGTGGTGGTCAACACCATGCCGATGCTGCGGGCCGGGGAGCTTGCGCAGATTGTCGATAAGGCCGAGATCGTTTTGGCGCTCTGCGACACGCGGCTGATGGAGGAGTTGGTGGCTTGCGCCAAGACCTCGCGGTTTCTGAAAACCGTGGTGGGGTTTGACGGCACGGCGAACCATGATGCGGAACTGGATCGCGCGGCCTTGTCAAAATCGGTGCGGTTTACCCCGCCGCCGGTGGGGCGTGATGATGTGGCGTTGATTGGCTTTACCTCTGGGACCACCGGTGAGCCGAAAGGCGCGATGGCGTTTCACCGCGATATTCTGATTATTGCTGACGGTTATGCGAAAGAGGTGCTGAACGTCACGCCGGAGGATGTGTTCGTGGGCTCGCCGCCGTTGGCGTTTACCTTCGGTCTGGGTGGTTTGGCGGTGTTTCCCCTGCGGTTTGGCGCGGCGGCGGCGCTGCTTGAGCAGGCGACGCCGGGCAATATGATTGAGTTGATCCAGACCCATAAGGCGACGGTGTGTTTTACCGCACCGACGGCATATCGGGTGATGCTGAAGGCGATGGCGGAGGGGGCGGATTTGTCATCCTTGCGTGCTGCCGTCAGTGCGGGGGAAACCTTGCCCGCGCCGGTCTATGAGGAATGGATGGCGAAGACCGGCAAGCCGATGCTGGATGGCATTGGGGCCACCGAGATGCTGCATATCTTCCTGACCAATCGGTTTGAGGATCACCGTCCGGGTTGCACCGGGCGTCCGGTCAAGGGTTATGAAGCGCGGATTGTCGGGCCGGATATGGCGGAACTGCCGCGTGGCGAGGTGGGCCGCTTGGCGGTGCGCGGGCCGACCGGGTGTCGCTATCTCGCCGATGATCGGCAGGCGAAATATGTGAAGGACGGTTGGAACCTGACCGGGGATAGTTTCTGGCAGGACGAGGACGGGCGGTTCCATTTTGCGGCGCGGTCGGACGATATGATCATCTCGGCGGGCTATAACATTGCCGGGCCAGAGGTGGAGGCGGCATTGCTGTCGCACCCGGACGTGCTGGAATGTGCGGTGATCGGGCGAGCGGACGAGGAACGCGGCCAGATTGTCGAGGCGCATGTGGTGCTGGCGCAGGGGCGCGTGGGTGATGCGCTGATGGTCAAGCTGTTGCAAGATCACGTCAAACGGGTGATCGCGCCGTATAAATATCCGCGCAAGGTGGTGTTTATCACGGCTTTGCCGAAAACCCAGACCGGTAAAATCCAGCGGTTCCGCCTGCGCGACGCTTAGTGTACCGCAGCGTCGCGCCGGATTGGCCAGCCGGGACGCGGAATCGGCAGCGATGGGTTTTGCACCGCGTGTTGCAGGGCTGCGCAAAGGCTCGCCTCACGCGCTTGCAGGCGCGCGAGGGCTGCACGGATTTCACAGAGTTCATCGGCGGGGCTGAGGCTTTGCATCGGAGTCTCCTGTTGCGGCTTTGTTCAGGTAGCATGGGATCGGATAGGTTAATCATCGGTTGCGATCCGGCCTTGGGTGGAAAATTATCCGTCGCACGCAAGGCCGACTGCCGAATGTGATCTGGCCGCGCAGGTGGCCATGCGGAGTGCGACTTGGGGCGCTGCCAGATTTAGCGGCAATGCCTTGCATGAAACTGCCGCAGCGCATCAGATTCGGCGGGCGGATGCGATGGGGCGTTGCTCTGTCGGATCAGATGTGGCAAGAGGAAAGAGACACAAACTAGACTGGTGAGTTTAGCCATATGAGCGATTTTTCTGCCCGCCGCGTGATGATGGTCGACACTCAGGTGCGCCCGTCCGATGTCACAAAATTTCCAATTATTGCAGCCATGCTTGCGGTGCCGCGTGAGGCCTATGTGCCGCATTCGAAATCCGAGGCGGCTTATGTCGGGGAAAACCTTGAGATTGGCAATGGCAGGGTGATGGTGGAAGCTCGCACTTTGGCCAAGATGCTGGATGCGCTGGACGTGCAGCCGACCGATCGCGCTTTGTATATCGCGGGTGGTCTGGGCTATGGTGCGGCGGTGCTGGGGCGGATGTTGGCCTCGGTGGTGATGGTCGAGTCCGATGCGGGGCTGGCGGGGGCGGCGCAGGCGACTTTGGGCGCGGGCAATGTTTCGGTTGTGACTGCGCCGCTGGAGGCTGGCGCGGCGGGGTCATACGATGTGATCCTGATCGAAGGCGGCGTGCAGGATGTGCCCGAGGCACTGCTTGCGCAACTCGCCGAAGGGGGCCGGATCGCCGCGATTTTCATGCAGGGGGCGCTGGGGTCGGTGAAGATCGGCCATAAGGCTGAGGGTCGCGTGACCTGGCGGTTCAGTTTTAATGCAACGGCTCCGGTTCTGCCGGGATTTGCAAAAGTGGCGGCTTTTGCGCTATAAGTTACAGAAGGGCGGCCGGGCGCGATCTGGCCGCTGACAACAAGCGCAAAAAAAGCGCAGGCTTGAATATGAGGGCGTGATGCAGAAGTTCTGGGCAGCAGTGGCGGTGACGGCGGCGATGGTGGCGGCCCCCGCCGCGCGGTCCGAGACTTTGGCGGATGCGCTGATCTCGGCCTATAAAACTTCGCATCTGCTGGACAAAAACCAAGCGGTGTTGCGGGCGGCGGATGAAGATGCGGCGGTGGCTTTGGCGCAGTTGCGCCCGGTGATCAGTTTTGCCACGCAGGCGACATGGACCAAGACAGACAACGACTCGCGATTTCGCAACACTTCTGGGCGGCTCGTTCCGGCCTATTCTGAATCCACCGAAGCCTCAGCGCAGTTGAGCGCAACGTTCCTGATCTATGCGGGCGGGCGCGGCAAGATGGCGGTCGAGGTGGCCAAAGAAAGCGTGCTGTCGACGCGTGAGGCTTTGGTGAATGTCGAGCAACAGGTGTTATTGGCCGCCGTTTCAGCCTATGTCGATATGCGTTTGCAGGCGGAAATTGTCGCGTTGCGCGAATCCAACGTGCGGCTGATCAGCCAAGAATTGCAGGCGGCAAAAGACCGCTTTGATGTCGGCGAAGTCACGCTGACCGACGTGTCCTTGGCCGAAGCGCGGCGGGCTGCGGCGCAATCGGGTCTGGCTGCGGCGCAAGGCGCGCGGGAAGCCGCGCGGGAGCGTTATAAAGCGACGATTGGCCATTACCCCGGCAAGCTTGCTGGCCTGCCGAAGCTGCCGTTTGCCGCCAAATCCGAAGAAGCCGCGCGCGCGATTGCGGTGCGCAACCATCCGGTGATCAAACAGGCCGGACATGAAGTGAAAATCTCGGACATTCGGGTCAAGATCGCCGAAGCCGCTTTCCTGCCCACCGTCAGCAGCTCTCTTACTGTCAACGAGGATTGGCTGTCGGGGTCGGGCAATACTGTGGCCGGGATCCGGTTCAGCGATACGATCTATCAGGGCGGTGAACGCTCGGCTTTGTATCGGCAGGCCTTGGCGGGCAAAGAATCTTCGGCGGCGGCGCAGTTGCAGGCGGTGGTCGAAGTGTCGGAAGCCGTGGGCAATGCCTGGTCGAATGTGATCGTGCAGCAGGCCTCTATCAAAGCCGGCGGGTTGCAGGTGACGGCGGCGCAAAAGGCGTTTGATGGCGTGCGCGAAGAAGCCACCTTGGGCGCGCGCACCACCTTGGACGTGCTCGACGCCGAGCAGGAACTGCTGAGCGCGCGGGCCGACAAGCTGCAATCGGAAGCCAGCCGCTATGTCGGCGTCTATCAACTGCTCTCCACCATGGGGCAGTTGACGGCGGATCAGTTGAACCTTGGCATCACGACATATGATCCAGAGGCCTATTACAACGCCGTGAAGAAAGCCCCGCTGACCTCGACGCGCGGCAAGCGGCTGGACAAGATCTTGGAGAAAATCGGCAACTGAGCCGTTTCAGACCTGCTTAAGGTTCAAGCGGCCCCTGCCCGGATGCGGTGCGGGGGCCGTTTTCGTTAAACTCTGCAGCACTCTATCCGCTTGATCGTTCTCGGTAATGCGCCAATTCCTTGTCATGCGTGGGTTCTGTCGCTAGACTGATGACGAATACTGAGTTTGAATGCGTAGGGCGCCGTTGATGTCAGAGCCGTTGAGTTCGACCGAGATTGAGGATGTGCTGTCCTCTATCCGCAGGCTGGTGTCGGATGACATGCGGCCCACGCCCAAGGTGGCGGCTGTGGCGGGGGATAAGCTGATCCTGACCCCGGCCTTGCGGGTGGTGCAGGCTGAGGCTGAGGTATCCGAGGCTGTGGCAGAGCCTGTGCCGATGTTTGTGGCGGTGCCGCGATCAAACCTGATGGATGCGCCGCGCGGCGGTTTGGGCGATGTGGTGGCCAGCGTCGGTGCAGCCGTGGATGCAAGCCCGGATGATTGGGAAGCCGAAACTGGCGACGCTGCGCCACAGCCGGATATAGTCGCAGCCAATCCTTGGTCGCTGCCGGCTGATGACGTTTTGGATGACGCTGAGAAGCCTTTGACGGCGGCTGAAGACGATGCTGCCCCGCATGATCACTTTGAGTATCATGCGGCTGAGACTGCTGCGCAAACGCCGGCTTGGGCGCAAGAGGATGAGCTCGCGCAGGACGATGAGGCTGAGGCCGCCGCAGCGCCGCTGCAGGGCACGGTAGAGCCTGATCCGGTCTGGGCCGATGCCGCTGAAGCGAGTGTGCTCGCCGCCCTTGCCGAGCCGGACGCGGATGAGGCCGCGTTCGATCAGGGTATGCGGTTTGACGAAGACGTGCTGCGCGAATTGGTGCGCGACATGCTGCGCGAAGAACTGGCGGGCAAGATGGGCGAGCGGATCACCCGCAATATCCGCAAACTGGTGCGGGCGGAAATCGCGCGGGCGCTGGCAGCGCAAGAGTTTGAATAGGGCGCGTTACGCGTCTTAACCCAATGACCACAAATAAAAAACGCGCCAAAAGGCGCGTTTTTCTATTCTAGCGCAGGGCTGGCTTATGCCGCTTCTGCATGTTCCAGCTCCAGCGCATGACGGCGCTCGGATTCTTCGCGCGACAGCGCCACCGAGGTGCGCACGCCCTTCGAGACAAATTCCATCAGCCCTTTGACCACCCGTTCGTTCGGGTCGATGCCCGAACAGGACAACACTTCGCGGCCATCGCGCGAACGTGCCCAACGGGCGATTTGATCAGGGCCGTTGCCGTATTTCTTGTCATCTGCAATGGCATCATCCAAAGCAGCCAAAACCACCGCCGCAAAAAGCTTGCGCGCCCGCTGGCCTTGCTCAAAGTTGAAGGCTGTGCTGTCAACCGTATCCAACATCACATCGTCCTTTTTTCTTGCTCTTGTATTTCCGTAACTTCCGCGCTTGTAACGTTTTGATAACGATTCGGGGGGTCAACTTTCGCATATCTGTCATGCGCTAACGGCATGGCTGGCGCGAGTATCTACCGCATCTAGTCGTCTTGCTTGCAAGCCTGACCCGATATATAGGGGGCGTTCCCTTCACTTCAACCTTTTGACAAGGTTTTACCTCAAATGCCGAAGATCAACGGAAACGAAATCAAACCGGGCTTCATCATGGAGCATGACGGCGGGCTTTGGGCTGCGGTCAAGGTCAACCATGTCAAGCCGGGTAAGGGCGGCGCTTTCGCTCAGGTAGAGCTGAAAAACCTGCGCGATGGCCGCAAGTTGAACGAGCGGTTCCGTTCGGAAGACAAGGTGGAACGGGTCGAGTTGGAGAACAAGGACCAGCAGTTTCTGTATGAAACCGATGGCCGCTTGGTGTTCATGGATTCCGAGACCTACGAGCAGGTCGAAATTGATGCCGAATTGCTGGGCGACCGTCGTCCGTTCCTGCAAGACGGCATGATGGCGACGGTGAACTATTACGGTGAAGAACCGCTGAACGTCAGCCTGCCGCAGAAAGTGCGCTGCAAGGTGGTCGATACCGAGCCGGTGCAAAAGGGTCAGACGGCGGCGAACAGCTTCAAGCCTGCGATCTTGGACAACGGCGTGCGGATCATGATCCCGCCGTTCATCGGCCCGGATGAAGATATCATCGTGCATACCGAACTGATGGAATATTCTGAGCGGGCGTAAGGTCTGGCGATTCTTTGGTAGAGAATTAGGGCCGTCCTTTGGGGCGGCCTTTTGTTTTGGGGATTGAAATGGATCAGGTTTTACAGGCGGTGCGGGCGGCGGGGAAAGCGGTGGTATTGCCGCGATTTCGCAGTTTGGGTGTGGGCGAGGTCGCGCAAAAAACCGATTTCGCCGATCTGGTGACGGTGGCGGATACCGAGGCCGAGGCTTTGATCGGCGCGGCTTTGGCGCGGACTTGGCCCGCAGCGCGGGTGCTGGGCGAGGAGGCGGTGGCGGCGGACCCTGCTTTGCGCGATGCGATGGCCGGGCCGGGATGGCAGGTGATCGTTGATCCGGTCGATGGCACCTGGAACTTTGCCAAGGGGCTTTCGACCTTCGGGATGATCGCGGTGGCGGTGCAGGACGGGGTGGCCAAGTATGGCTTGCTCTATGATCCGCTGCTGGATGATTGGGTGGAGGTGACGGCGGGCGGCCTCACGCGGTTCGTGCAGGCGGATGGCCGGGCGCAGGTGTTGCGGGTGTCGCAGATTTCTGATCCGGCGCAGATGTGCGGGTTCATTCCGGTGGCGCTGTTTGCAGCAGAACGGAAGCGCGCGGCGGTGTTGGCGGGGCTGTCTTATGGCCGTGTCACCTCGTTGCGCTGTTCTTGCCACGAATATCGGTTGCTGGCGCAGGGGCATGTCGAGTTTGTGCTTTCGGGGCCAGAGCCGCATCCTTGGGACCATGCGGCGGGTGTGCTGGCGGTGCAGGCGGCGGGCGGTGTGGCGCGGTTTCTCGATGGCGCAGAATATGATCTGGCGCGCAGGAATGAGGTTTTGCTGGTGGCCAGTTCGGAAGCGACTTGGGCGAGAGTGGCAACGGATTTTGCGGCGTTGGCGGATTGAAGCCGTGGCGCTGGTGGCAGCGTAAGGAGCTTCCGGCGGGGATATTTAAGCAGAGAGGATGACCTTAGAGCAGGCTTTTCAAAGTGAGATTTTGGCGCTGCCTGCGGTGAGGTTCTCGCTGCGGTCGAAGCGCAGATAGGCAATGGCGCGGTTGCCCGATTGGGTGAACAGGGTGCCTGCGGGTTTCTCGCCTTGCAGGATGGGGGTGCCTGCCGGGGCCTCGCCTTCGATATTAACGGTGATCAGGCCCTTTTTCAACTCGGTCTTGTGCTTCATCCGGGCGGTGACTTCTTGGCCGACATAGCAGCCCTTGCGGAAATCGACGCCGTGCAGGCGCTCAAAGCCGGATTCCAGCAGGTAGCTGTCGTCAGGGATCAACTCGATACCCGTCTCGGGGATGCAATGGGCGACGCGGATGGCATCCCAGTCGATCTCGGGCGCACCGCCTGCTGCACCATAGCCGCGCCAGCCGAGGGCAGGATGGCGGGGGTCGGCGAGGGCTCCGGGTGGCGGCGCACCCAACCCGCGCGATACGGTCAGAGAGGAGGCCGCGAATTGCACATCGGCGCGCAGGCGGTACATTGACAGGCGGCGGATGGTAGAATCCGCAATGCTGTCTTTGATGTCCAAAAGCAGGCGGTCGCCCTGCGCCACCAGCAGGAAATCGGCGAGGTATTTGCCCTGCGGCGTCAGCAAGGCCGCCCAAACCATGCCATCGCCGCGCCCCAAAGGCAGCACGTCATTGCTGACCATGCCTTGCAGGAATGTCAGCCGATCCGCCCCGGTGACGGTATAGACACGGCGGTCAGCGGCGGTTTCGCCCAACATGGCTTAGTCCTTGAATTGCAAGCGGTAGAGGCCAGCATAAAGCCCGCCCTGCGCCAGAAGTTGATCATGCGTGCCGGTTTCCGCAACCCTGCCGTGATCCATCACCACGATTTTGTCGGCATCGCGCACGGTGGCAAGGCGGTGGGCAATCACCAAAGTGGTGCGGCCTTGGCTGCCAAGCGCGAGGGCTTCGGCGACGATGGATTCCGATTGCGCATCCAAGGCCGAGGTGGCCTCATCCAGCAAGAGTACGGGCGCATCCTGCACCAAAGCGCGGGCAATCGCGACGCGCTGCCGTTGGCCGCCTGACAGAGCCGAGCCACGCGGGCCGACCGGGGTATCTATGCCGCGCGCCAGCAAGGCCAGAAAATCGGCGACATGGGCAGCGCGCAGGGCGGCGTCCAGCGCGTCAGGGTCAAGGCTGCGGCCCAAGGCGATGTTCTCGCCAAGGGTCTCATCGAACAGCGCGGAATCCTGCGTGACCGTGGCAAACAGCGCGCGCTGATCGGCGAGTGCGAGGCCAGAGGCGGCCACCCCACCGATGCGGATCACACCGCTGGCGGGCTCCATCAAGCCCGTCAGCAGGTGGAACACCGTGCTTTTGCCCGCCCCAGACGAGCCGACCAGAGCCGTGGTCTTGCCTGCCGCAGCGGTAAACGACAGCCCCTGCAGAACCGGCTGGTCGCCATGCGCGAAGGTCACATCCTCAAAGCGGATTTCCGGCGGGCCGGGTTGCGGCAGGGCCAGGCTGACCGCAGGACGCGGATAGGCGGGGCGGGCGTCAAACAGCGCGTAGATCCGCTCCAGACTGGCCGAGGCCACTTGCCAAGTGCCCGACATTTCTCCCAGGCGGCGCAGAGGTTGGAAGGTCAGCGACATCGCGGTGAAGAACGACATGAAATCGCCGGTGGTGCGTTGACCCGAGGAAATCTCATCCCCCGCCATCAGCAGCACGGCGAAAAACCCAAGGCCCGTCACCAGATCAATCATCCCCGGCATCAGGCTGCGCGCGAAGATCGAGCGCACTTCGGCGCGGCGGATCGACTTTAGCACGTTGCGGAAGCGCCCGGTCTGGTAATCTTCCATCCGGTTCAGCTTGACCGCATTAATGCCGTGGAAAATCTCATCCAAGCGCGTGGCGCGCTGGCCCGCCTGATCGCGCAACTCGCGCGATTTGCGCCGGACATAGCGTTGCAACATCGCGGCGGGCAGGATCAGCAAGGGCGCGCCGATCAGCGCCGCCAGCGTCCAGCGCAGATCAATCGAGACGGCCACCGCGAGCAGCGTGATCAACCCCAGCAAATCACGGCCAATACCCGTGACAAGGGCGCTCCAGATGCCTTGCACCGCAGCGGTGTCGCCTTGCACGCGTTCAATCAGCACGCCGGGCGGGTTGGTCTGGAAGAACGGCGCATCCAGCGTCAGGATATGGCGCAGAAGGTCAGATTGCATCGCGGCGGACACCCGCTGCGAGATCGACCAGATCAGCGTGCGCGACACCACGGCGGTGAAGGCGCGGGTGGCAAACAGGCCGAAAATGGCAAAGCCGACGCCATAAAGAGCAGCCTCGCCTCCCGGCGTGAACACCACGTCGAACAAAGGTTTCAGCAGATACGAGAGACCACCGAGCGCGCTGCCCTCAATGATCATCAACAGCAGACACAACAGGATGCCCCAAGTGTGCTGATGGATATAGCTTGACCAAAATCGCCGGAGCAGGCTGGGCCCATGCTGACTGGGATTGGGTTTGGTCAAGGCGGGGCACTTTCGGTTGCGAGCGGTCGGCGATTGCGAACGGCTGGTTTGGTCTAGCTTGCGCAGGCGGTGAGGGCAAGCATAGCGGCGGCTGCAGGCGGGGAGGTGCCGCTGGCGATTGACGCGGCATATCGGCCCGGATAGCCATGTCAGGTTTGTATTTGGAGCCTGACATGACCCTAGCCAACGGCCGTCCTTACCTTGCCATTCCGGGCCCTTCCGTGATGCCCGACCGGGTGCTCGCTGCGATGCACCGGGCGGCGCCGAATATCTATGAGGGCGCGCTTTATGATCTGGTGGCCTCGCTCTGGCCGGATCTGAAGGCGCTGGCGGGGACCAAAGCTTCGGTTGCTGCCTATATCGGCAATGGTCATGCAGTCTGGGAGGCCGCCAACGCCAATATGTTCTCGCGCGGTGAGAAGGCCTTGGTGCTGGCGACCGGGCAGTTTGGGCTCAGCTGGGCGAATGCGGCGCGGGCGATGGGGATTGAGGTCGAGGTGCTGGATTTCGGCAAGTCGACTCTGGTTGATATGAGCCGGGTGGAGGCGGTGCTGCGGGCGGACAAGGCGGGGCAGATCAAGGCGGTGCTGACGACGCAGGTGGATACCGCCAGTACGATCCGCACCGATGTGGCGGCACTGCGGGCGGTGATGGATGCTGCCGGGCATGGCGCGCTGTTGGCGGTGGATTGTATCGCCTCGCTGGGCTGTGATGAATACCGGATGGACGACTGGGGCGTCGATGTCACGGTGGCGGCGAGCCAGAAGGGGCTGATGACGCCGCCGGGGATGGGGTTTGTCTGGTTCTCGGACAAGGCGCGGGCGGCCACAGTGGGGGCGGATTTGCGCACGCCGTATTGGAATTGGACCCCGCGTGCGGACGGCGAGGAGTTCTGGCAGTTGTGGAACGGCACCGCGCCCACGCATCATCTCTATGGGCTGCGCGAGGCGCTGGATATGATCGGCGAGGAGGGCTTGCCTGCGGTCTGGGCGCGGCATGAGTGTCTGGCGCGGACGGTTTGGGCGGCGTTTGATGCTTGGGCCGTGGGCAATCCGGCGATTGGGATGAATGTGGCCGACCCTGTGGATCGCGGGCGGTCGGTGACGGCGGCGCGGTTTGGCGCCCCCCATGCCACGCGGTTGCGAGAATGGTGCGAGCATCGTGCCGGGGTGACGTTGGGGATTGGCCTCGGGATGGCTCCGAGTTCGGACCCGGCCTATCACGGGTTCCTGCGGGTGGCGCATATGGGGCATGTGAACGCTCATATGACTTTGGGGGCGCTGGCGGTGATGGAGGCGGGGATGCTGGCTTTGGATATTCCACATGGGCCGGGGGCTTTGGCTGCGGCGGCGCGGGTGGTCGCGGACGGGGCCGGGGTTTGAGGTCTGTCCACGCGTGGACAGGGGTGCGGGTGTGGGATTTCAAGGGGTTAGCCTTGGGTTATTCATATTGTCTTAACCATTGCAGGGCGTGACCTGAAACCGGGTGCGGTCTCGGCCCCCATCGAGGGGGCGCTCGACCGCGCTGCCGGGGGAGGGGTTTGCGACCTTGCGCCTGGCTTTGAGCGGGGCCGCTCCGCGGGGAGTATTTGGCAAAGAGCAAATGCTGGCGACATTGGGGGCTTGGGGTTTATTGTGTCGGGCTGAGCGGTTTTGGGTTTCGCGGTAAGCACAGGCAGCGAAAATTGCGGTTGTGGAACGCGCGGGGCCGCGTTTTTCAATTTCTGAGACTCCGCAACCGCTCTAGCCTGTTGGCACGCAAGGAGAGGTTGGTGTGATGACGGATGAAGCGGGCGGGATGTTGGATGCGGCCTGTCATTGCGGGGCGGTGCAGTTTCGGTTGCGGCTGAGCGATGGGGTGAACTCGGCGCGGCGCTGTGATTGCTCGTTGTGCCGGATGCGCGGCGCGGTTGTGGTCTCGGCGCGGGTTGGCGAGATTGAGTTTGTGCGGGGCGAGGAGAATTTGAGCCTTTACCAGTTCAACACCAAGGTGGCGCGGCATTATTTCTGCAAGACCTGCGGGATTTACACCCATCATCAGCGCCGCTCGGACCCTGGGCAGTTTGGCGTCAATGTGGCCTGCATTGCCGGGATGTCGCCGTTTGATTTCGCGGAGATTTTGGTGATGAATGGCGTGGTGCACCCTTCGGATGCGGGGGGCGGCGACCGGGTGGCGGGGGTGTTGCGGTACGCGAAGACCTGAGCGGAGGGGTGAGACGGCGGGGCGGTCTTGGCCGCCATCGAGGCGGCACGCGACCGCGCTGCCGGGAAGCGGTTTGTGGCGGGGTGTTGGGCGGGGAGCCTCCGGCGGGCGTATTTGGCAAAGAGCAAGGACTTGTGTTGGGTTTTTCTGCGCTCGGGGCAGGGTTTCAGCGGTTTGGTGTCGTGTGAGGACTGGTCAGGGACGCGCGTTGGAATGAAAAGCTATATCATTTGCGGCACGCCGCGCAGTGGCAGCACGTTGCTGTGCGATCTGCTGGCGGCGACAAACGTGGCGGGCGCGCCGGATTCGTTTTTCATGCGCGCTGTGGACCCGGTTTGGGCGCGGGCTTGGGATCTGCCAGAGCGCGGCGATCTGAGTGGCGCCGCTTATGCTGCGGCCTATCTGGCGGCGGCGACCCGGGCGGGCACCGCTGAGACCGGGGTGTTTGGCTTAAGGGTGATGCGGGAAAATCTGGACGGCTTGGTGGGGATGATTGACGCGGTTTATCCGGGGCTGGCCTCGGATCTTGCGCGACTGCAGGCGGCGTTTGGCGAGGTGCTGTTTGTGCATCTGAGCCGTCTGGACAAGCTGGCGCAGGCGGTGTCTTTGATCAAGGCCGAGCAGAGCGGGTTGTGGCATATCGGGCCGGATGGGGTGGAGTTGGAGCGGCTGTCACCGCCGCAAGTGCCGGAATATCACTTCGCGCGGATCAGGGCGATGGTGGCGGAGTTGGAGGGTTATGATGCGGCTTGGCTGCGCTGGTTTGCGGCGCAGGGCATTGCGCCGCTGCGGATCGGCTATGACGATCTGTCGGCTGACCCGGTGGCTGAGGTGGCGCGGATTTGTGCGGCTTTGGGCGTGGCGGAGCCAGCCGCGGGCAGCTTGCTGCCGGGGGTGGCGAAGCTGGCGGATGCGACCAGTATGGCTTGGATGCGGCAGTATTGGTTGGATGTGGCGGCGCAGGGCGAGGGATGCAGCGGCGGCAGTGTGGCTGGGGATTTTCAGCGGGGGGGCTTGCGGTGAGGTGCGCCTCCGGCGGGGATATTTGTGCCAATGTGAAAGCCGAAAGTGTAACGGACTATGGGGAATACGGTTTTAATTCAATGCTTTGTCTGGTTATCCTCATGTGGCGCATGAAGGGGTTAGGGTTGCTCTATCGCGTCGGGCGTGGCGCGGTTGCGCTCGGTCATCGTGATATAAAGCGCGCAGGCGATCAGTATCGCGACGCCAAGCAACGTCAGCGTATCGGGGAAGTCACCGAAGAAATACCAGCCCAAAGCTGTCGCCATGATCATCTCGGTATAGGCTAGGGGCGCGAGCAGCGAGGCCTCGGAATAATCATAGGCGCGCACGATCAGGTAGTGGCCGAAGGTGGCGATGGCGCCGAGACCTGCGCACATCAGCCATTGGCTTGGCGTTGGGGTCTGCCAGACGAAGGGCATGGCGAGGCTGAGAAAGGCAGCACCCACCGCATTGGTTTGGAAGGTGGTGACCATGGCCGGGGCGCGGCCCGAGATGTGGCGGGTCATCACGAAATAGATCGCTAGGAAGGTGCCTGCGCCGAGGGCCAGCAGGCTGCCAGGGTTCAGGGCGACAAAGCCGGGGCGGATGATGATCAGCGTGCCGATGAAGCCTGTGGCGACGGCGGCCCAGCGGTTGCGCGGCACAGCTTCTTTCAGCACCAGCGCCGACAGTACGGTGACGACCAGCGGTTGCACGAAGAAGATTGCCAGCGCGTCGGCGATCGGCAGGAATTTCAGCGACAGAAAGAAGCAGAAGGTGGCGAGGATCAGGAAGGCGGCGCGGAAGCTGTGGTAGACGGGGCGGTCGGGGATCAGGCCTTTCGGGCTGCGATGGCGGAGCGCGAAGGGCAGCGCCACGAGGGCGCCGACGCTGAGCCGCGCCCAGACGATTTGCAGCACCGGCACGCCTTGCTGGCCGAGCAACTTTGCGAACACGTCGATGAAGGGCAGGCTGGCCATCGCCCCCAGCATGAAGGCAACGCCGATCAGCGGCGAGGGGGCGGTGGGGCGGGGCATGGTCTGGCGTCCTGCGGCGGGATTGCCCGGTGGGGCGTTGGGTTCTGTCTAGGGGCGGCGGCTTGCGGGGTCCAGCCTGTTTGCGACATCCTGCCGGGGGATGGGCGTGGGGTTGGATATATAGCGTCGGAGGGGTACGGTGCTGAGGTTTCGGGCGGTCTGCTGAAAAATCACGCGGATGTGTGGATGCGGCGTGGTTGCGGGGAGTTTCGGCCTTCACCCTGCCGGGGGCGCTGCTATGATGGGGTGAAATTGCAATGCAGGCCCGTCATGCCCCCCGCTCTGCTTACCGCCACTCCGTCAAATGCCGCACGCCGCCCCGTTGTCGGGATCATCGGCAATGCGCATACCATGAACGAGCGGTACGAGGTGCATGCCGCTGGGCATATCAACTCGGAAGCCGTGGCGGAGGTGGCGGGTTGTGTGCCGCTGATCGTGCCTGCGGACCCGAGGTTTGTCTCGGTCGCCGATCTGATGGCGGTGTGTGATGGGTTTTTGCTGACCGGCGGCCGCCCGAATGTGCATCCCGATGAATATGGCGAGCCGGAGACCCCGGCGCATGGCGCGTTTGACCGCGGCCGCGATGCGATCACGCTGCCGCTGATCCGGGCTTGCGTGGAAAGCGGTCAGCCGTTTCTGGGGGTCTGTCGCGGGTTTCAAGAGGTCAATGTCGCGATGGGTGGCTCGCTTTACCCCGAGATCCGCGATCTGCCGGGGCGGTTGAACCACCGGATGCCGCCCGATGGCACGATGGAGGAAGTGTTCGCGCATCGCCATGTGGTGAAATTCACCGAGGGCGGGGTGTTTGCGCGGCTCATGGGGGCTTCGGAGGTGATGACCAACACGCTGCACGGGCAGGGTGTGGCGCGGGTGGGCGGCCGGATTGTGATTGACGGGGTGGCGCCGGATGGCACGCCGGAAGCGCTTTATGTCAAGGATGCGCCGGGGTTCACGCTGTCGGTGCAGTGGCATCCGGAGTGGAATGCGGCGAATGATCCGGTGTCGCGGCCGTTGTTCACGGCGTTTGGCGATGCGGTGCGGGTTTGGGCGGCGCGGGGATAGGCGTTTAGGGATTTTTAACCGAAGCGCGTCAAGCTGCGGGCTATGTCAGCTTTGCCCCCGATCAGTGCGCAGCAGTTTTTCCTGGAGTTGTTTGGCTCTCAAGCCGCGATGAATGGGGCCATCATTCCGCGCAAAGTTCGAGACGTCGAGCGCTACATTGGGCGCGAGGCGTTTTTGGTTTAAACCAAGCGACGGGGATTTCCGGTGGTGGAAAATGCCGGGCAGTTTGTAATTTTCTGCAACAATGAGCCGATCCGGCGGCTGTCGTAGGCGATTTTCGTGCGAAAATCGTGCCGGAATTCGCGCGAGTTCCGATCTGCGTTTGCGGTTGTTGGCGCAAACATCCCCGGTATACTGCCGCCAGAATCTGGGGAGGATGAAGATGAAGCGTTCGCGTATCAATGAGATCATGGCCGGGGCAGAGGATTTGATCGGCCAATATGGCTTTGTCTTGCCACCCTTTGCCAACTGGACCCCGGCGGAATTCAAGGCCAACAAACCGATTGCTTCCCGTGTGATTGACGGCCGCTGCGGTTGGGATATCACCGATTACGGGCAGGGACGGTTTGACCAGATGGGGTTGTTTTTGTTCACCCTGCGCAACGGCTCACTCGCGGATCTGCAACGCGGCGGCGGCATGTGCTATGCCGAAAAGCTGTTGATTTCGCGGCAGGATCAGCTTTCGCCGATGCACACCCATGTCATCCAGGCGGACGATATCATCCACCGGGGTGGGACTAACCTGGTGGTCGACCTCTATGGTTCGGACGACAAAGGCAACTGGGCGGCGGACCGCGGCGGTTTGGTGCGGTGTGATGGCATTGAGCGGCCTTACAAGCCCGGTGATAAGCTGAAACTCGCGCCTGGAGAATCGGTGACGCTGATGCCGGGCGATTGGCATGCGTTTTGGGGCGAGGGCGGTGATGTGTTGATCGGCGAGGTGTCCACCGTGAACGACGATGTCACCGACAACGTGTTCCGCGAGCCGATCGGGCGCTTTGCCGCTATTGAGGAAGACGTGGCGCCAACGCATCTGCTGGTCAGCGATTACGACAAGTGGTTGTGAGGCTGTCCCAAATCTAAGCATGGAAAAACCCGCCTCCGATGGAGGCGGGTTTTTTTGTTGGCGATACCGGTCCGCTTATGGCTGCGGACAGACACCGTTGACCAAGGGCACAGCGCAGACGGCAGGGGCTGCCGGAGCCGTCACCGCAGGCGCGGTTGTCGCTGCCGGAGCGGCCGCCGCTGGTGCTGTCGCCACCGGAGCGGTTGCAGTCGGCGCTTCTGCCGCCGGAGCGGGGGTCGCCGCCGCCGGGGCGGTGGTCTGGGCCGGAGCCGTGGTTGCATCCGGGGCCATGGTTGTGGCTGGCGAGGCCTCAGCTGGGGCCACAGTCGGGGTTGTCGTTGCCGCAGGCGCTGCGGGCAAAGTCGGTGCACCCGGCAGCATGGTGGGGTTTGCGCTCAGCACGGGCGCTACGGGGGCGACGGCCGCCACCGGGGCCGGGGTCGGGGCGGGTTTTTTCTTCTTCGGTGCGGGTGGCGGCAGTTTCAGCTTGTCGGGATAGCTGCCATCGGCGTTCAGCACCACAACCTTGGCACCGTCCTGCACGCGGTTATACAGATCCATCACGTCTTGGTTGATCATGCGGATACAGCCCGACGAGGCGTTCTTGCCGATCGAGAACCATTCCGGCGTGCCGTGGATGCGGTAGCCGTAATCGACGCCATTGGTGGTCAGATACAAAGCCCGCGCGCCAAGCGGGTTGGTCGGCCCACCGGGCTGGCCCTTTTCCCATTTCGCCAGTTCGGGCTTACGCTCGATCATCTCCGGCGGCGGGGTCCATTTCGGCCAATGCGTGCGGTTGGTGATATTGGCGGTGCCCGCCCATTGGAAACCAGCCTTGCCGACCGCGATGCCATAGCGCAAAGCGGTGTTTTTGCCGTTGATATAATACAGGTGCTTTTCGGCGGGGTTGATGATGATGGTGCCCACCGCCTCGGCGCTGGCATAATCGACCTGCTGCACTTGGAATTCTGGCGGCACTTTCTCAACCGGCACGGTCGGCACCGCGACGCCATCATCGGTGACGCCGGCATAATGCAGCGCATTGTCGGCTGGCACCGGGGCTTGCACGACGCCCGGGGTTGCCCCTGGAAGGGGTGTGCCCGGCACGCAGGCCGCGAGTGTCAGCGACAAAGCGGTCGCTGCCAGAAGTTTAACCGTCAAGAAACGCATCCGTCAGCCTATCACAAAATGGGGCGGCAGAGGGGTGCAGCCCAGATTCCCTTGTAAAGACGCTAGTGGAGGCGAAAAGCAAGGTCAAAGCCCTTGTTTCCAATATGCGAATAATCACAAGGTCGTGGGGTGGCGCGCTGCAGGGGCTTGCATCTGCGCGCCACAGGCTTGTGGTTCTGGCGCGTGCCTACAAAGTCGTGCGCAGATGCCAGAGTTCGGGGAACAGCTCGACATCCAGCATCCGGCGCAGGTAGCTCACGCCGCCTGTCCCACCCGTGCCGCGTTTGAGGCCAATCACGCGTTCGACCGTGGTGACATGGTTGAAGCGCCACCGGCGGAAGTAATCTTCGAAATCCACCAGTTTTTCGGCCAACTCGTAAGCCTGCCAGTATTGCGTGGGATCGCGGTAGACCATTTCCCACACCCTCTGCACGCCTTCATGCACCACCCAAGGCTGGCGCAGATCGCGGTTCAGTACGTCTTCGGGCACCGGGAGCCCTGCGCGGGCGAGGTGGCGCAGGGCTTCGTCGTAAAGACTGGGGCGGGCGAGTTCGGCTTCCAAGAGGGCGGTGAGATCGGCGCGGTGGGCGTGCGGTTTCAGCATCGCAAGGTTGCGGTTGCCGACAGCATATTCGATCAGGCGGTATTGCCACGACTGAAACCCCGAGGATTGCCCCAAACCTTCGCGGAAGGTGGTGTAATCCGAAGGCGTCATGGTGCGCAGCACGTCCCAGGCGTTGTTCAACTGCTCAAAAATGCGGGAGATGCGGGCGAGCATCTTGAACGCCTCCGGCGCGCGACCTGCGGCAATGGCGTGGCGGGCGGCGTTGAGTTCGTGCAGCGCGAGTTTCATCCAAAGCTCGGAAGTCTGGTGCTGGATGATGAACAACATCTCGTCATGCGCTTGGGTCAGTTGCACTTGCGCCGATAGGATCTGGTCGATGTGCAGATAATCGCCGTAGGACATCCGCCCGTCGAAGGACATCTGCGCGCCTTCGGTGGCGGGGTTGTAGGGGCCAGAGTTTTCGACTGTGCCTGCGTGCATCGGGCAGCCGGATTTTTCGTCGCTGGGTTTGGGATTGGTGGTCATATCATTCTCTCCTGTCACTTGGGTTTTCCCCCAATGGGGCGTCAGGCGATGGAATGAATTTGGCAGTTCAGCACCGAAAGGTTGCCGATGGTGCGCCACTGGGCGATCCAGCCGGCGGGGCGGCAGAGCGCGGTGCTTGTGGCTTTCACATTGGTCAAAATATCCCCGCCGGAGGCATCCGACGCAAGAGGCAGGAGCCTCCGGCGGGGATATTTGAGCAGAGAGGATGACCGAAGCGGCATCAGGTGACTTTCGCGCGGGTTTTATACTCGGGGCGGTCCCAGAGGTTGTTTTGCATGATATCGGCGATGATTTTGATCGCCTTGTCAACGTCGGCGGCGTCGATGAACAAGGGGGTGAAGCCGCAGCGGATGATGTCGGGGGCGCGGAAATCGCCGATCACGCCGCGGGCGATCATGGCTTGCATGATGGCGTAACCTTCGGGATGGCGGAAGCTGACTTGGCTGCCGCGATCTTGATGGCTGCGGGGGGTGGCGAGGGCCAGCGTGGGGCAGGCGGCCTCGATCCCGGCGATGTACTGGTCTTGCAGGGTCAGCGAGGCTTGGCGCAGGGCGGACATGTCCACCGTGTCCCAGATATCCAGCGAAGCCTCCAAGGCGGCCAGTTGCAGGATCGGCGGGGTGCCGACGCGCATCCGCTCGGCCCCGGTGGCGGGGCGGTAGTCAAGATCGAAGGCAAAGGGCGCGGCGTGGCCTTGCCAGCCGGAGAGGGCAGGGCGGGCGGTATCGGCGTGGCGGGGGGCGACGTAGATGAAGGCCGGGCCACCGGGGCCGGAGTTGAGGTATTTATAGGTGCAGCCGACCGCGAAATCGGCGTTGCATTTCGCCAGTTCCACTTGGAACGCGCCCGCACTGTGGGCCAGATCCCAGATCGTCAGCGCGCCGTGTTGGTGGGCGCGGGCAGTGATCGCTGCCATGTCGTGACGCCGCCCTGTGCGGTAATCGACTTCGGTGATCATCGTCACCGCTACAGTGTCGTCGATGGCGTCCAGAACGTCCTCGGGGGCGACGGTTTTCAGGGTGTAGCCATTGCCCAAAGTGCGGCAGAGGCCCTCGGCCATGTAGAGGTCAGAGGGGAAATTGCCGGTGTCGGACAGGATCACTTTCCGGGTCGGGTTCATTTCAAGACAAGAGGCCAGCGCCTGATAGACCTTGATCGACAATGTATCGCCCATCACCACATGGCCCGCTTCCGCGCCGATCAGCCGCGCGATGCGGTCGCCGACGCGCATCGGTTTGTCCATCCACGCCGCTTTGTTCCAGGCGGTGATCAGCATCTCGCCCCATTCCGCCGTCACCGTCTGCGCCAGCCGTGCGGCAGTGGCGCGCGGCAAGGGCCCCAGCGAATTGCCGTCGAGATAGATCATGCCCGCAGGCAGATGGAACTGGGCTTTGGTGGTGGCGAAATCGGTCATGGCGGCTCCTGTGCGGGCAGGTTGCAGGTTTGCTTTGCGCGAAGCAATAGCCGGGGACAGTGAAAATTTCAAGCTTGAAACGATTTGCGGGTAGATGTGCAGCGAGAGGAAATGCCCATGTTTGCGCTATCAGTGATTCTGAGGCCTATGCTGTTGATATTGCGGACATAAGCGTAACTGGGAAAAATGTCTGCGCTTCTCGCTTCGTGCGGAAAAATCGCCCTGCGCGCTGGTGCGCCTGTGGGTTTTCGCGCCGCAATCGCCCATTGCCGACAGGTTTTTCACCAGAAGCGGCAATCAGGCGTTGATCTCTTGAACTTCGATGTTAAGGCTCGGCGGAGATTTGGCGGTCACGGTTGCTCCTTGAATCGCGCAAACTACGGGGGAACACAGTGAAAATAGGTGCGTTGAGCGAGATTTTTGCAGGCGAGAACCGGGTGGCGATGACCCCGGATTCGGCGCTGCAACTGGTGAAACTGGGGCATGTTTGCGTCATTCAGGCCGGGGCGGGGGTGAAGGCGGGGTTTGCCGATGCGCTTTATGCCAAGGCAGGGGTTGAGGTTCTGGCCTCGGCTGGCGATGTGATTGCTGCCGCTGATGTGCTGGTCAAGGTGCGCGGGCCGGAAGTGGCCGAGGCGCAGGCATTGCGTGAGGGCCAGACGCTGATCTCGATGTTCTGGCCAGCGCAGAACCCGGAGCTGCTGGAAATCGTCAAGGCCCGCGGCGCGACCGCGGTGGCGATGGATATGGTGCCGCGGATCAGCCGTGCGCAGAAGATGGACGCTTTGTCGTCGATGGCGAATATCGCGGGTTATCGCGCGGTGATCGAGGCGGGCTCGAATTTCGGGCGGTTTTTCACCGGCCAAGTGACGGCGGCGGGCAAGGTGCCTCCGGCCAAGGTTTTGGTGGTGGGCGCGGGCGTGGCCGGGTTGGCGGCGATTGGCACCAGCGTTTCGTTGGGCGCGATTGTGCATGCGTTTGACGTGCGCCCGGAAGTGGCCGAGCAGATTGAATCGATGGGCGCGTCGTTTGTCTATCTGGAGTTTGATGCCAGCGAATTGCCGGATGGGGCAGCCACTGGCGGTTATGCGGCACCTTCCAGCCCCGCCTTTGCAGCTAAGCAGTTGGCGAAGTTCCGCGAACTTGCGCCAGAAATGGATATCGTGATTACCACCGCGCTGATCCCCGGACGGCCCGCGCCGAAGCTGTGGACCGCCGATATGGTGGCGATGATGAAGCCCGGCTCGGTCGTGGTGGATTTGGCCGCCGAGCGGGGCGGCAACTGCGATCTGACGGTGATGGATCAGAAGATCGTCAGCGATAATGGCGTCACCATTGTCGGCTACACCGATTTCCCCAGCCGGATGGCGGCACAGGCATCGACGCTTTATTCCACCAATATCAGACACATGCTGACCGATCTTACACCAAAGAAAGACGGTGTGATTGATCACAATATGGGCGACGATGTGATCCGGGGCGCGACTGTCGCCAAAGATCATGAGATCACCTTCCCGCCACCGCCGCCGAAAATCGCGGCGATTGCGGTGCAAAAGCCGAAGGAAAAGGTCAAGGAACTGACCCATGACGAAAAGCGCGCGGCGGAAGCGGCGGCGTTCAAGGCGCAGACCCGCTCTCAGGTGGGCATGCTGGTGATCGGCGGCGGGCTGATCCTGCTGGCGGGGCTTTATGCGCCAGCCAGCTTCATGTCGCACTTCATCGTGTTCGTGCTGTCGGTCTATGTCGGCGTGCAGGTGATCTGGAACGTCTCACATTCCTTGCACACGCCGCTGATGGCGATCACCAATGCGATTTCCTCGATCATTATCTTGGGCGCTTTGATGCAGATCGGCTCGGGCAGTTGGCTGGTGCTGGTGCTGGCAGCGCTGGCGGTGTTCATGGCCGGGATCAACATTTTCGGTGGCTTTATGGTCACCCGGCGCATGCTTGCCATGTTCCAGAAGTCGTAAGGGAGCGCGCAGCATGGAATATGGATTCACCACGGCGGCTTATGTTGTCGCAGCCGTTCTTTTCATCCAATCCCTCGGCGGGCTGTCCGGGCAGGAAAGCGCCAAGCGCGCGGTTTGGTATGGCATCGTCGGGATGGGGCTGGCGATTGCCGCCACTTTGTATGGTCCCGGAGCCAGCAACTGGCTGATTTCGCTGGTTATGATTGCCGCAGGGGGCGCGATTGGCTGGTATGTCGCGCAGCGCGTGCAGATGACTGAGATGCCGCAACTGGTGGCGGCGATGCACTCGCTGGTCGGTCTGGCGGCGGTGTTCATCGGCTATAACACCCATATCGAGATGGTGCGGGTGGCGGGGCTGGACGAGGCCGCGCGGGCGGCTTTGAACGGTTTCGCGGCGGTGATCGCGCATAAATCCGGCGTCGAGGTGTCGATCCTGCGGGTCGAGACGTTCTTGGGCGTGTTCATCGGGGCGGTGACCTTTACCGGCTCGGTGGTGGCCTTTGGCAAGCTGGCGGGCAAGGTTGACGGCAAGGCGAAAAAGCTGCCGGGCGGGCATCTGCTGAACGCTTCCGCTGCGCTGATCTCGCTGGTTCTGCTGCTGGTTTACCTGCAATCGGGTTCGACCTTGGCGCTGCTGGGCATGACCGTGGCGGCGTTGTTCATCGGTTATCCCCTGGTCATGCCGATCGGCGGCGCCGACATGCCCGTCGTGGTGTCGATGCTGAACAGCTATTCCGGCTGGGCGGCGGCGGCGATTGGTTTCTCGCTGTCGAACGATTTGCTGATCGTGGTCGGGGCCTTGGTGGGTTCTTCGGGTGCGATCCTGTCGTATATCATGTGTAAGGCGATGAATCGGAGCTTCATTTCGGTGATCTTGGGCGGCTTTGGTGGCACCACCGGCCCCGCGATGGAAGTCACCGGTGAGCAGGTGGCGATTGATGCCGAAGGGGTGGCGGCGGCGCTGAACGATGCCGACAGCATCATCATCATTCCGGGTTACGGCATGG
>CAYLYV010000043.1:0-4711 GCA_964387655.1 uncultured Cypionkella sp.
TCGTCGGCCCGCATCTGTTCGACAACGTGACCACGGATATGGAGATTTACCGCAAGGAGATTTTCGGGCCAGTGCTGTCGGTGGTGCGGGCGAAAACCTATGAAGAAGCGTTGGGCATGGCGATGGACCATGAATATGGCAACGGCACCGCGATCTATACCCGCGATGGTGACACCGCGCGCGATTTCGCCGCCCGGATCAATGTGGGGATGATCGGCATCAACGTGCCGATCCCGGTGCCTTTGGCCTATCACACCTTCGGCGGCTGGAAGAAATCCTCGTTTGGCGATCTGAACCAGTACGGGCCGGACAGCTTCCGCTTCTACACCCGCACCAAGACGATCACCGCGCGCTGGCCGTCGGGGATCAAAGAGGGTGGCGAGTTCAACTTCAAGCAGATGGAATAAATCGCCTGATCTGACCCCGGGAATCTGGGGTCAGATCAAAGTCGGTATGGAGGATATGGGTTATTTTCGGACCAAGCCGCCGATCTGGCGGGACGTCTGAAAGGAAGCATCATGTTGAAAACCAATGTCGGAAATCTGGATCGTATTCTGCGCTTGGTGGTGGGTGCCGCTTTGCTGCTGTGGTTTTTCATGGATCAGGGCACGGGGTTTTGGCATTACGCCAAACTGATCGGGCTTGTGGCCATCGGGACGGCGCTGCTGCGCACCTGCCCGCTTTATACCGTGTTGGGTCTGAAGACCTAACGCTTAGGATTGAAAAAGGGCGGGATGCACTCCCGCCCTTTTGCTTTGCTGTCAGGGCTTACTTCGCGCCCATCCGCAGCAGGAAATACACCCCGCCACCGATGCCGACGCCGAAGAACCAACCATAGGTGCCCCACCATGCGGGCAGAATGGTGGTGAAGGTCGGCAGGATCGACGAGAACACCATGCCGATGCCCAAGGCGATGAAGGCTTTGGTGTGCCAGCCGCCCTCAAAGCGGAACTCGCCGTTTTCCTGGTAGAGCGCGTTCACGTCCAGCTTGCCGTGGCGGATCAGGTAGTAATCCACCATCATGATGCCAAAGATCGGGCCCATGGTGGAGCCGATGAAGTTGACGAAATGCGCAGCACCCGTCTCCCACGGGGCCCAAGGATACAGGACCAGCGCGATGGCCGCCGCGATATAGCCGCCGCGTTTGAAGCTGATGTGGCGCGGGAAGACGTTGGCAAAGTCGAAAGCGGGCGAGACGAAGTTCGCCACGACGTTGATGCCCAAGGTCGCCACCGCGAAGGTCAGCGCGGCGAGGGCGGCCAAGAACCAGCTGTCGAATTTGGCGCTGATCTGCTCGGGGTGCAGCAAAACCTCGCCGTAGACGGTGAAGGCGGCGGTGGTGGTGATGCCTGCAACGAGGCAGAAGGCCAGCAGGTTGATCGGCAGCCCCCAGAGGTTGCCTTTGCGCAAAGCGGCTTCCGAGGTGGCATAGCGCGAGAAGTCGCAGAAGTTGAGGTAGAGGGCGGCGAAATAGGTGATCCATGTCGCGGCGACAGCGGCGAGGGCTGCGGCGGAACCGGGAACGCCGGGGACGCCTGCATCGGCGGTGGCTTTCAGCAGCACGTCTTGCGGGATTTCTGCCCCGAACGAGAACGTGCCGGCTTTGATCACCAGATAGATCGCCAGCATCAGCATGGCGATCCAGACCGCCGGGCCCGCCCAATCCTGAAACTTGCGCACGGTTTCCATGCCGCGCTGGATGATCAGCAGTTGCAGGGACCAGACGATGAAATAGCAGATCACCTCAAGCGTCGAATGGCCGAGCAGGTGGGAATTGGTGTGAAACTCCAGCATGCCGGGGCTGCGGATCAACAGGGCAACGATGGCTCCCGAAGCGGCCGAGGTTTGCGCGCCATACCAGAAGCAGGCGACAATCGCGCGCACCAGCGCGGGTGCATTGGCGCCAAAGGTGCCAAACGAGGCCCGCGCCAGCACCGGGAACGGCACGCCGGTGCGCACGCCTGCATTGCCGACCATGCTCATCAGCACGAAGATCACCAGTGACCCTGCGCCAATGGCGATCACGAAATTCACGAAACTGCCGCAGAGCAAAAACAAGCTGGCGGCCAGATAATAGCCCCACAGGCTGTGCACGTCCGAAGTCCAGACGTTGAAAATCGAAAACGCGCCCCATTTTCTTTCGGTTGCAGGTGCCAGATCCTCGTTGTGCAACGAGGGTGACGGGTTGGTAAGTTGCATCGTGCTGTCCCTATCCTATGGCGCAGATACGCTTTATGGACGCCAAAGCGCCCGCATACCTTGCGAAACCGTGATGGCCATTTTGGGCCTGTGCTGGTTTACCGAATGGCTGTGAGGCTTTCGGTCGCGGGTCCGGTCTTTTGCCGGATGAATCCCGCGCACAAGTTGCGCCTGATCGTGCCGTCGCACAATTGGGTTAATCTCAAATGGACCTTTCGGATTTTTTTGAAAATGTTTCGGGGAAGACCGATGAATTGCCTTGATTTTTAGCGATAATAGAATGGGATTTTCGGCGATTATCCCGCCTCACGGCTTCGCTCTGACTGGACCATGCGCGCCGAACCGCCGAGGCGAGGATGCGATGAGGAAATCGCGGGAACATAACACCGCGATCTGCGTTAGAGATGCACCTCGTATCGAATGACATTTGTAGGAATGCGCTATGAACATGCTCAAACTGCTTTGCATCCCGCTGACCGTTCTTGCGCTGTCGACAGGCGCGGCCCTGGCAGATGGCAAGGGCCATGGTGACAAGGGCCATGGCAAAAAGACCAAGGCCCATCACACCACGCAGTTTTGCCCGCCCGGTCTGGCGAAGAAATCGCCCGCCTGCATCCCTCCGGGTCAGGCCAAGAAAATGGGCCATGATCACGACGATGATGATGATGACGGCGATCATGTGATCTACTACCGCGTCGGTGATGTGGTGCGCGATGATTGTCGGATCGTGCCCTATACGCGTTACCAGTCGCTGCCCGCAGGCACCTATTGCCGCTATGAAGACCGGCTGCTGCGGATTGATCCTGAAACCCGCGCGATCCTGACGATCTTGCAGATTTTGGCCAATAACTGAGACTGGGTAATTAAGACTGGGTAATTAAGACTGGGGCCTGCTTACTCCGCCGCTGCCCGGCGCGGGGTGAGCAGGTCTTTTAGATAATGCCCAGTGTGGCTATGCGCGGCCTTGGCAATGGCTTCCGGTGTGCCGACCGCCACGATCTGGCCGCCGCCATCGCCACCCTCGGGGCCAATGTCGATCACCCAGTCGGCGGTTTTCACCACGTCGAGGTTGTGTTCAATCACCACCACCGTATTGCCCTGATCGACCAATTCATGCAGCACTTCCAAGAGCTTGCGCACATCTTCAAAATGCAGACCTGTGGTCGGTTCATCCAGAATATAAAGCGTGCGCCCGGTGGCGCGGCGGCTGAGTTCCTTTGACAGCTTGACCCGTTGCGCCTCACCGCCCGACAAAGTCGTCGCCTGCTGACCAACCTTGATATAACCAAGGCCAACTTGGCACAAAGCATCCATCTTTTCGCGGATACTGGGCACGGCTTGGAAAAACCCCTGCGCCTCTTCACATGTCATATCAAGAACATCAGCGATGCTCTTGTTTTTGAACTTAACTTCCAAAGTTTCGCGGTTATAGCGATGGCCCTTGCAGGTCTCGCAGGTGACATAGACGTCGGGCAGGAAGTTCATTTCAATCTTCAACACACCGTCGCCTTGACACGCCTCACAGCGCCCGCCCTTGACGTTAAAGCTGAACCGCCCGGGCAGATAGCCGCGCGCCTTCGCTTCAGGCAGGCCCGCAAACCAGTCGCGGATCGGGGTAAACGCACCGGTATAGGTGGCGGGGTTGGACCGCGGCGTGCGGCCAATCGCGCGTTGGTCAATGTCGATGACCTTGTCGAGATGCTCAAAACCCTTGATGGTTTCACAAGGGGCAGGCGTTTCATGCGCGCCATTGAGGCGGCTGGCAGCGGTTTTGAACAGGGTTTCGATGGTCAGCGTCGACTTGCCACCGCCGGAAACCCCGGTGACGCAGACGAACATGCCCAGCGGAAATTCGGCGGTGACGTTTTTCAGGTTGTTGCCTGTCGCCCCCACAACGGCCAGCTTTTTGCCACTGCCCTTGCGGCGGGTTTTGGGAACTCTGACTTCGCGCGCACCGGAAAGATACTGTCCGGTCAGGCTGTTAGGGTCGGCGGCGACTTCAGCGGGCGTGCCGTGGCTGACCACAAATCCGCCATGCACGCCTGCCCCCGGCCCCATGTCGAACACATAATCGGCCTCGCGAATGGCATCCTCGTCATGCTCGACCACCAGCACGGTATTGCCGGCATCGCGCAGGTTCTTCAGCGTGGTGAGCAAGCGGTCGTTGTCGCGCTGGTGCAAACCGATCGAGGGTTCATCCAGCACATAGAGCACGCCTGTGAGGCCGGAACCGATCTGAGAGGCCAGCCGAATACGCTGGCTTTCACCGCCCGACAGCGTGCCTGCGTTGCGGGACAGCGTAAGGTAGTTCAAGCCGACGTTTACCAGGAACCCCAGACGTTCGCGGATTTCTTTCAGGATCGCCTTGGCAATTTCATTCTTCTGCTTGGTCAGATGTTCCGGTGCAGCGCTGATCCAGTCATGCGCTTCCGAGATCGACATTTGCACCACCTGCCCCGCGTGCAGGCCGCCGATTTTCACCGCCAAAGCTTCGGGTTTCAAGCGGTAGCCG
>CAYLYV010000043.1:4721-30542 GCA_964387655.1 uncultured Cypionkella sp.
ATAGTTTTCCTGGTATAAAATAATTCCTCAAGTTTGTTCTGAAACCGCTCCATTTCCTCACGGCTCCACGAGCTGTCGGTTTCACGGTAGCGGCGTTCCATATTCGGGATCACGCCTTCGAACACGCGCGAAACTTGGTAAACCCGGCCACCTTCGTCATAGCGGAAAGAAATCTCCTCCCCCCCCGAGCCACGCAGGAACACCTGCTTGACGTTTTCGGGCAGGTCTTTCCATTTGGTTTTCTTATCAAAGCTGTAGTGCTTGGCGATCGCTTCGATGGTCTGGGTGAAATACGGGCTTTTCGACTTTGACCACGGCGCAATCGCCCCGCCCAGTAGAGTTAACGACTGATCCGGCACGACAAGCCGTTCATCGAAGAATAGCTCCATGCCAAGACCATCGCAGACCGGGCAAGCGCCATAGGGAGCGTTGAAGGAAAACAGCCGGGGTTCAATTTCGGCGATGGTAAAGCCCGAAACCGGACAGGCGAATTTCTCGGAATAGGTGATACGCTGCGGGTCGCCTTCGCCCTCGGCAGGCGCAGTTTCAATCACCGCAATGCCATCGGCCAGGTTCAAAGCTGTGCGGAAGCTGTCGGCGAGGCGGGTTTCCAAGCCTTCACGCACCACGATGCGGTCGACCACAACGTCGATATTGTGGCGGAATTTTTTATCGAGCACCGGCGGTTCTTCCAGTTCAAAGAACTCGCCGTTGACCTTAATGCGTTGGAAACCCTGTTTGCGCAGGTCGATAAACTCTTTCTTATACTCGCCCTTGCGGTCCCGGATGATCGGGGCGAGCAGATAGGCGCGGCTGCCCTCGGGCATCGCCATCACCGCATCGACCATATCCTGCACCTGCATCGCGGTGATCGGCAGGCCTGTCGCCGGGCTGAACGGGGTGCCGACGCGGGCGAACAATAGGCGCAGATAGTCGTAAATCTCGGTCACAGTGCCGACAGTAGAGCGCGGGTTTTTTGAGGTGGTTTTCTGTTCGATCGAGATCGCGGGGCTGAGGCCGCTGATGTGATCAACGTCAGGTTTCCCTGCCATATCAAGAAATTGCCGCGCATAGGCCGACAGACTTTCGACATAGCGGCGCTGGCCTTCGGCATAGATCGTATCGAACGCAAGGCTGGATTTGCCAGAGCCGGACAGCCCGGTGATCACCACGAACTGATCGCGCGGAATGTCCACGTCGACGTTTTTCAGGTTATGCTCGCGCGCGCCGCGCACCTCAATGAACTTATGTTCCGCCATGACCCACCCCATTCGACGGAGTATAGATAGGGTGAATGCGGTGAGTCTCCAACCGAAAAATGTGAACGAAGTGTGAACAATCGGCGGGGTGCAGCATAATTCGTTGGCTTAACGCGGAAGATTGAGCCTGCGACGCGCCTGCCAAGCGTGGATTGCGATGCCCAAAGCCGAAAATCCAATCAGAAACAGCGCGAAACCCGCAGCCCCAGCTTGTGCCATGATCAGCGCCAGCAAGGGCGTGCCGGTGGTGGTGCCAAGATTGCCGAGTTGTGCAATCGCCCCCGCGCCGCGCGCACGATCCTCGGCGCTGGGGTTGATTTGCGCAAGGCTGGCGAAACTCGCGCCCTGCACCACGCCCAAAGCCGCGGCGAGCATTAGGGCAAATGCGGCCTCGGACGCGCCCTGCCCCCATGTCAGCCACAGGCCTAGACTGGCAAGGATGGCGACGGCGAAGCCTGCCTGCACCAGCCGGAACGCCGGGAGCTTTGACAGCAGCCAGACCCCCAAGCTCAGCGAAACCGCGATGGAGACCAGCGGCATCGCCACACCGATAAAGCCGCCCCAACCGGGGGTGAGGGCGGCAGGCAGCAGGGTCAGAACGGCAACGTAAGTGACCGTATAGCATACGAAACCCATCGCGGGGGCTGCGAGATACGGTGAGGCATAGATCGCGATATGCTGGGCCAGCAGGTTGCTTTGGCCGAATGTTGGACGATGGGCGGGGTCAGGCGGCAGCAGGGCGAACAGGGCGGCAAAGCAGAGCAGCATCCAAATCCCGTGAAGCTGGAACAGCGCGCCGGGACCGTAATTTGCGACCAAACCGGGCGCGAAATAAGCCAGCGCGGCGTAGGTGACGCCGAAGAACGACGACCACAACGTCATCGCCAAGCCCTGATGCCGCTGTGAGGTGACACCCGCAATCGCGGTGGGGCCGACGATCACGATGGTCAGATGCGACACGCCTTCCAGCACGCGGGTCAGCATCATCAGCGGATAGGCGGGCAGGCTGGATTGGATCAGGCTGACCGCAGCCCCCAAAGCCAAGGCGGCTAGAATGGCGCGACGCGGGCCGATCTTGGCCACCAGCAGCCCCGCCGTGGTGCCAAAAATCAGACCGACGATGCCGACGATGGACACCATCAATCCGATGCCTACGCCGGCATGGGCGGCGTAGGTGGACTGAAGTGTTTGATAGAGAACGGAGATTTTACCGAACTGTGCCGCAGCCCCCAAGCCCGCCGCCCATAGCGCCAGAACGGTTAACACGGCCCGCATCACTCATCCTTTCCGCAAGACTTACAGCCCCGCCAGAATCATCGCCTTGATCCGGCTGGCCTTCTCAAAATGATCAAGCTGATGGGTCTCAATCCACCAGGTTGCAGCCTCCATCAAGACTTCGGGATCGTGGTTTTTATTGGCAAAGAACGCGTAGAACGACAGCCCGACACCATCGCCCTTCTGCGCCATCTTGCTGTCACAAACCGCCAGCGCCTTTTGTCGTAACGCAGCGCGCATCACATATGCAGAACGCGACCGTAAGCGTCCAATACGGATTCGTGCATCATTTCCGACAAAGTGGGATGCGGGAAGACGGTGTTCATCAGGTCTTCCTCGGTGCTTTCCAGCCCGCGCGCCACGACATAGCCTTGGATCAGCTCGGTCACTTCGGCACCGATCATATGCGCGCCCAGCATCTCGCCGGTTTTGGCGTCGAAAATGGTTTTGATGAAACCCTCGGTCTCACCCAAGGCAATCGCTTTGCCATTGCCGATGAAGGGGAAACGGCCAACTTTGATCTCATAGCCCGCTTCTTTGGCTTTCGCTTCGGTCAGGCCAACGGAGGCCACTTGCGGGTGGCAATAGGTGCAACCGGCGATCGAGTTCGGCTTGATCGGATGCGGATGTTTGCCTGCGATCAGTTCGGCCACCATCACGCCTTCGTGGCTGGCTTTGTGCGCAAGCCACGGTGCGCCCGCGATGTCGCCGATGGCGTAGAGGCCCGCGACTCCGGTGCGGCAGTATTCATCCGTCACCACATGGGTGCGGTCGATCTTGACGCCCAAAGCCTCTAGCCCAAGGTTTTCGATATTGCCGACGATGCCGACAGCCGAAATCACGGTGTCAAATTCTTGCGTTGTGGTGCCTTTGGCGTCTTCCAGATGCGCCACGACCTTGCCCGGAGAGCGATCGAGTTTCTTCACCGTGGTTTTCTCAAGGATCTTCATGCCTTGTTTGACGAAAGCCTTTTTCGCAAAGGCGCTGACCTCGGCATCCTCGACAGGCAGCACCCGGTCCATCACTTCGACCACGGTGGTCTCCGCGCCCAAAGTGTTGAAGAAGCTGGCGAATTCGATACCGATGGCACCCGATCCGATCACCAGCAGCTTTTTCGGCATCCGTTTCGGCTGCAAGGCGTGGCGGTAGGTCCAGACCAGATCGCCGTCCGCTTCCAGCCCCGGCAGTTCACGCGCGCGCGCACCGGTGGCGAGGATGATCGACTTGGCGGTGAGTTCTTCGGTGCCCTTATCGGTTTTGATGGCGACCGTTCCGGCTTTCGGCAGCGTCGCCGCCCCCATGAAAACGGTGACCTTGTTTTTCTTCATCAGATGGCCGATGCCGCCAGACAGCTGTTTGGCGACCCCACGCGACCGGGCGACAACAGCGTTCAGATCGAAATCCGCGCCCGTCACCGACAGGCCAAATTCCTTGGCGCGGTGCATCAGGTGGAACACTTCCGCAGAGCGCAACAGCGCCTTGGTCGGGATGCAGCCCCAGTTCAGGCAGATGCCGCCGAGGTTTTCCCGCTCGACAATCGCCACTTTCAGCCCCAACTGGCTGGCCCTGATGGCGGCAACATAGCCCCCCGGACCTGCGCCGACCACGATCACGTCAAAATTCTGAGCAGCCATCTTTCCCTCCTCCGAAAAAGTAGTTTGCCATTAAACTATTTTTAAAACTCCAGCAACATTGGCAGTGCTGCGGGCCTATGCGCTGGCTGCATGGCTGGCTTTCAGCGCGTTGACCACGGCCATATAGCCGCCAGAGGCAAGAAATTCGACCTCCTCGGGGGTATTTTCGCGCCCCAAAGCCGCGTTGCGGTTGGGGAAACGGGCGAAGCGGGTGATGATTTCACGATGCGCCTGCGCGTGCAGCGCCATGTCTGGATCAGAGGCGAGACGTTCGGTCAGCAATTCTACCGCGCGGTCTTGGTCAGCCAAATCCTCGGAATGTTCAAACGGCATGTAGAAGAATTGCCGCTCGGGTTCGGGGGCGTTCAAATCCCAACCCTCGGCGACGGCCAGTTTAGCAGCGGCCAATGCTTGCGGATCGGTGGCGAAGGCACGGGCGGTGTCACGGTGCATGTTGCGGGAAAGTTGATCGCACAGGATCAGATAGGCCAGCGTGCCGACGGTGCCTTCAACCCAATGTTCCAGCCCGCCATCATGGGCGGCCTGCCAGATTTCGCTGAAACGGTCGCGGCAGGTGGCGTCCAGATCAGCGCCCGCCGCATACCAGCCCTCGGGGCCGATCTCGCCCAGCCAGAAGTCGAGAATCTCAATCGGATCAGACATCAGCATCCCTCTTTGCCGCAAGGTGGCAGGTTCACAGGGCCACCGCAACCGCTTTGGAAGGTGTCAGCGGCGCGGTTCTTCCTGCTCTTGCAGCACCGCATCCACGGCGAGTGCCGAAGCGGTTGGCGTCAGGCCCGCGTAGGTGTTGGTTTGCACCGGGGCCACCCGCTTGGTCATCCGGTAGCCCGCATAACCCGCAAGCGCCGCAAAGAAGCCGCCGATGATCAGGAAATAGCCTTTCGGGCCAATCGCGCTCATTAGCCAACCGGCCAGCAGCGGGCCAAAGATTGCGCCGAAGCCATTGAGGAAGATCAAGCCCGCCGAAGCACCGGGCATGTCTTCTTTGGACAAGTAGTCGTTGGTGTGAGCTATCAGCAGCGAATAGAGCGGGTTGATGATGCCGCCCAGCAGGGCTGCCACCAAAACCTCCAGCGCGAACGGCAACGGCACAGCAGCGGCGACGGCCATCACCACGGCCCCGGCGGTGGACATCCACAGGATCAATACGCGACGGTCGGCGCGGTCTGACAGCCAGCCTACCGGGTATTGCAGCACAAGGCCCCCGACATACATCGCCGCCACAAAGATCGCGATCTGGCCGATGGTCATCGCCGACATCGCGCCATAGACCGAGGCCATGCCGAACATCGCGGCAAACACGCCCCCCGTCAGCAGCATCCCGGCGCAGCCAAGGGGCGATGTGCGGAACAGTTGCGCGAAACTCATGCGCTTTATGGTGGCGAAGGTTGGCGCCGGGGTGTCAGCGAGCAGGATCGGCATGAAAGCCAGCGAGACGAGGACCGAGGGGATGATGAACAGGCCAAATCCGCTGGGGTCGCCCATCGCCAAAAGCCCCTGCGACGCGATGATGCCGAGCATTTGCACGATCATATAGGCCGACAAAGCCTGACCACGGGTTTCATTGCTGGCGGTGTTGTTCAGCCAGCTTTCCGCCGTCACATAGATGCCCGAGAAACAAAACCCGATCAGCACCCGCATCACCGCCCAAGCCTGCCAATCCAGCATGAGCGGATAGAGCACCAGCACGGCGGAAATCATTGACCCCAAAGCCGAAAACACCCGGACATGGCCGACGCGGCGGATCATTTCGGGGGCCATGCGGGAGCCGCCGAGGAAGCCGAGGAAATAGGCCGACATCACCACCGAAAGCTCAAAGGTGCTGAATCCCTCCAGCGCGCCCCGGATACCCAACAGCGAGCCTTGCACGCCATTGCCGACCATCAGCAGCATAACGCCCAGCAACAAGGGCCAGGATTGGGCGAGGACTTTCAACATCGAAGGCTCCGGTTTCGGCTGCAAGCTAGCATGGGAAAGCTTACCGCGTGATTTATTTGCGACGGGATAGACGGTGTAGGGTGGGTGAAACCCACCGCTGGCTAGGGGATCAACAAAGACGCATCACCGTAGGAGAAAAAGCGGTAATTCTGGTGAACGGCATGGGCATAGATCCGGTCCATCCGCGCTTTGCCCATAAGTGCCGACACCAGCATCAGCAGGGTGGATTTCGGCAGATGGAAGTTGGTCATCAGCGCATCGGTGACGCGGAATTGGTAGCCGGGGTAGATAAAAATGTCGGTGGTGCCCTGCCACGACTGCACCCTGCCCGTCACCGCCGCCGATTCGATCAGACGCAGCGCCGTGGTGCCGACGGGGATCACCCGACCGCCTGCGGCTTTGGTGGCGTTGATCTCGGCGGCAGCTTGCGGGCTGACTTGCCCCCATTCGGCATGCATTTTATGGGTAGTGACGTCTTCGACCTTCACCGGCAGGAAGGTGCCCGCGCCGACATGCAGGGTGACTTCGGTGAACGCCACGCCCTTCGCAGCCAAAGCAGCAAGCAACGTCGCGTCAAAATGCAGGCTCGCGGTGGGGGCCGCAACCGCGCCTGCATGACGGGCGAAGACGGTTTGATAATCGGTGTTGTCTTGCGCATCGGCGAGGCGTTTCGCAGCGATATAGGGCGGCAGCGGCATCGCACCCGCGGCGTTCAGGGCGGCGTCGAAATCATCTCCGGTCAGGTTGAACTCCAGCCGCAGGTCGGTTTCGGATTTGGCGGCGACAGACGCCGAAAGCTGATCGGAAAACCGGATCACCTCACCGACATTGACCTTGCGCAAAGGTTTGGCAAGGGCGCGCCAGCCGCTGGATTGTGGTTCCAGCAGGGTGATTTCGACTTTGGCCACCGCCTCCCCCCGCTGTCTGTGCCCGAAAAGGCGGGCGGGAATGACGCGGGTGTTGTTCAGCACCAAGCGATCACCGGGGCGGAAGATGTCAATCAGATCAGAGACATGCAGATCACGGATACTCTCGCCTTCCGCCAGCAGCAGCCGTGCCGCCGTGCGGGGCCGTGCCGGACGGGTGGCGATCAGCGCCTCGGGCAGATCAAAGTCAAAATCCGACAGCTTCATCCGCCACTTCCTTCTGTGCCTTTGCTGCCGATCACCGGCGCGGGGCTGCGGAAAATCTCGCGGAACATCCCCGGCGTCAAGATCGACAGCGGATTGACACTGACCTGCGGGTCGGCCGCTGTGCCGCTGAGCGCGTAGTTGAAGCCAAACAGCCCTTCGCCGCGTTTTGTCAGCACAGAGCCGATGCCGTTCAGCATATAGATCGGTGAGATCGTGCCCTGCATGAACAACTCGGCGCTGGAGCTTTTGTAGACCCCCGCCATCGACACCCCCAAGGATGCCCCAATCGCCGAGCCGTGATGCACCTGTATCGCATTCGGCGTCAGCAGGAAGGCGGCTTCGACGTTGTTGAACAACAGCCCCTCGCCGTTCAACTGCTCCAAGATGCCAACCACCGAGATGGCGTTCAACAGTTCGGCCAGCACATTGGTGTTGCGCACCCGCAAAGCGCCCATCTTGACCACACCGTCATAGCTGCCGGCCTCGGGGCGAGGCTGCAGGGTGAGGTCCAAAGACCCGCCCCGCGCCGAGGCGAAAATGCCCGCCGCCGCCATCACCGCGCCCGCATCATCCCCCAACAGCCGCACCGCCGTGCCGTTGCGGGCGGGCACAACGGTGCCTTTCACATTGGCCTTGCCGTTGACCGCCGCGATGAAATTGCCGTTCAGCCCGCCCGTCAGCGAGAACTCACCGCGGAAGCTGTTCAGCGTGATGCTTTGCGACACCCGCAGACTGTCCAGCCGCAGCGAAAGCGGGCTGCTGCCCGACTTGCCACTGGATTTGCGCTGCGAGGCCGAAGGCATCCGGCGCATATCCACCGATCCCCCCGTCACCGCCAAGCCCACCGATTTGCCCTGCCCGCGTCCGCGAATTTCCACCGGGGCGTCCAGCCAATCCCCCAACCGCACCCGGTTGAACTTTGCCACATCCAAACCACCACCCGGCTTCATCGTGACCGAGCCTGTGGCATCCAGACCGCTGGCTTTCAGGCTGATGCTTTCCACCAGCGGTGGCTTGCCCAAACGGACTTCGGCGGTAAGCGTCCCTTTTGCAGCTTTCGGCTTGGACCAACCCACCTCGGGGATGGTCAGACCGATATTGGCCAGATCGGACACCAGCGACAGATGCCCCGGCTGGTCGCGCACCAGATCAATCTTCACCTGCCCGCGCCCCTGCCCCGAGACCATGCCATCCGGCAGGCCAAGACCGAACTCCGACGCGGTCGCTTGCGAAAGCGTCACGGCGCCCTCAATGCGGGCGCGGCCCTTCTGATCCAGCGCGAAGCCTTGGCGGTAGGTCACGTCAAATGGCACCGCGCCGATCTGCCCCGCACCCGCGATGGTCAAGCCCGTGGTGTCTGCCGAAACCGCAAGGCTGTCAGCGGTGATCTTGCGCCCCGGCACCACCGTGTCCGACGAAAAGCCAGAAACCGTGCCCACGACCTGATATTGCACATCCTTCAGCGCGATTTTCTTTTGCAGCGGCATCTTCAGATGCGTCTCAATCGCGGCGGTGCCCTGCCCCAAAGTCACCGGCTGATCGGCCTTTGACATGAAGTGAAACGGTGGTTGATCCAGCAGCGACAAAGCGGCAGTCAGGCTGGATTGCGTTTTCAGCGTGATCTCGGCGCGGGCGGGTTTTTGCGTCACATCCGGGATCGCGAAAACTGAGCCTGCGACGTTGATCTCGCCGCCCTCTGGCGGGGTCACGGTGCCGCTCGACATCACCATCGTATAGGTTTGCCCTTCAACCGAAGCATAACCATCGCCGGCTTTGATCGGCGGCAGGGTCGCCAGAAAACGCACATCGGCGTCATTGAAATTATAGCCCAGATGCAGGCGCGGGGCCGCGCCCGGCTCGATCCGCAACGCCGCGCGCACATCGGTGAGCGAGCCGCTGAGCACATTCTTGTCCACCCAAAGCCGAGTTTTGGGCAGCAAGGTGACGGGCCAAAGCGCCACCAGACGATCATGCTGGATTTCGTTCAATGCCAGATCGATCGCCGCGCGCCAGCCCTGTTGATCTGCGCCAAAGCGGCCTGAGGCTGTCAGCCGCCGCCCGGCCTCGGTCAGCGCCAGTTGGCCGACCTCGACCGAGAACGGCTGCAAGCGCATCCGGGTGTCCAGCGCGCCATGGCTGAACTCGACAGGCTCTTGGAACAGACCCTCGGGGTCGAGTGTCACTTGGCTGAATTCCAACTGGGTGAGATAGGCATCCGGCACCTCACGCGCCAAGGGGCCGAGGATGCGGCTGCCATCGGCGCGGGTGATATAGCTGTGACCCGAGGCTTTCACCCGCAACGTCGGGCTTTGCACCGAAAGGGCTGTCAGGTCCATCCGGCCTTGATCCGGCACAAAGCGCATCGCCATGCTGGCGCTGTCAAAGGCGATCGGGCGGGCCTCCGGGCTGGGCTGCAACGCGCCTTTGCCAAAACTGAGGCTGGCCTCCAGTGCCGCGACACCTTCCGCCCGCAGCGTGGTGTGAATCTCGCCCGAGATCGGCGCATCCAGCAGCCCGGCCCAAGCGAAGGGGGCGGCAAGAGCCGCGACATCCTTGGCCGCCACGCCGTCAATCTGCGCCGAGATCCGCGCCTGATCGTCGGTCTTTTGTGACACGATGGTCAGCACCGCCCGCGCGGGCGTCGCACTGCTGATCAGCGACAGGCTGACCTCCGCCGCGACTTCGCTGTCGCGGTTTTCCATCTGCAAGCGGCCATCGCCGAGATCAAACTGCCGCCCCGAGCTTTGGTCCTGCAGCGTCAGGGTCAGCGCCTCGGCCTCAATCGTGGTCAGATGGGCTGCGGCAGGGCTGGCAAAGGCGCGGTCCACCGCGTCAAACAGTTCTGGCAGGCTGCGGATTTTCGGCTGCATCTCGGTGCCGCCCAGCGAAAGGTCAAAATTGCCGTCGCGGTCGCGGCTGACTTGCAGATGTGCGCCGACAATTTTCAGGCTGCGGGCGCGGATTTGGCCGTGCAGCAAGGCACCAGGATCAAGGGTAACGCGCAGATCGGGCAGCGTCAGCAGGGCTTGGTTGTTGGCCTTGAGCAAGCGCAGATCGTCAAGGCGCAGCCGGGGCACCCAATCTTCGACGGTGATCTCAACCCCGCCGATGGCGATGGCGGCTTCCGGCAGGGCCTTGGCGATGGCTGTATTGGCACGTTGTTCGACCTCGGCCACCACCCAGGTCGGCATCGGGATGGGTTTGCCGGACAGGCCCAAGATACCAAAGAGGACGCCGAAGATCAGCGCCAGACAGAACAGCCGCCCGCCAAGCCCAGTGCGGTGGCGTTTGCGCGGTTTGGCTGCGGGTTTGGATGTGGTCACAACAGGTGGCTTGGCGGTTGCATCAGCAGCAAGCGGCACAACGGGGACGGTGACCGGATTGGCCCCTGCCTCGTTCTGCGGATCGCTGGTCATCTCTGCCGTAGCCTTTCCAAATGCCCGGCGTTTGCCGCCGATGCCGTCTGATCGCAGACTTTCGTCTCATGCCAGAGGGCTTGCCTTTATCTTTGCCCAAAGGCAACTAGATCGCAAAGGGGTGATCCCCAAAAGGCAAGGAGCCGCGCATGATTGAGATTGGCCAAACCGCCCCCGATTTCACCCTGCCCCGCGATGGCGGCGGCGCGGTGACGCTGTCGGAATTGCGCCCCAGCCGCGTGGTGCTGTTCACCTATGGTGGCGACGGCACCCCGACCTGCACCAATGAGGTGATGGATTTCAACGCGTTGCAGGCGGATTTTGCCAAAGCGGGTTGCGTGGTGTTGGGGCTGTCGAAGGATTCTGCCGCCAAACACGACAAATTCATCGCCAAAATGTCTATCACATTGCCGCTGGCCTCGGATGCAGGCGGGCAGGTGATGGAAGACTGGGGCGCGTTTGGTGAAAAATTATTCTTCGGTAAACTGGTGCAGGGGGTTTTGCGCTCGACCTTTCTGATTGAGGCCGATGGCACTGTCAGCCGGGTGTGGAAGGTCGACCGCGTCAAGGGCCATGCCGCCGAGGTTCTGGCGGCAGTGCAGGCGCTGTGATGCAAACTTTGGCCGAAATGGCGGTCGAGGTGCTGACCACCGCCGATGGACGCGCGAAAACCGCGCTGTCGCATGCCCATGCCGCCCGTTGGCGCGCGGCCCGGGCAGCAGGCGCGCCCTTGGCCATAGGGCAAGCCCGCCCGCCCCTGCGCCCGGCCCGCCCCGAAAAGCCCGATCTTCTCGACCCGCGTGAGGTGCCGCGCCGCCGCCCCGGCTCGCCCTTGGGCCGCATTGCCTTGCTGCATGCGGTGGCGCATATCGAGTTGAACGCCGTCGATCTGCATTGGGACATCATCGCGCGCTTCACCGACACCCCGATGCCCTTGGGGTTTTATGACGACTGGGTGCAGGCGGCGGAGGACGAATCCAAGCATTTCAACCTGCTCTGCGATTGTCTGGAAACGATGGGCAGCCACTACGGCGCGATGCCCGCCCATGCCTTCATGTGGCAGGCCGCCGAGGATACCGCCGATGATCTGCTGGGCCGCCTTGCCGTGGTGCCGATGGTGCTGGAAGCGCGCGGACTGGATGTGACGCCGGGAATGATCGCTTTGTTCACCCAAGCCAAAGAAACCCAAGCCATCGCCGCGCTGCATACGATCTACGCCGAGGAAGTGGCGCATGTGGCCTACGGCTCGAAATGGTTCAACTGGCTGTGCGGCCGCGCCGGGGATGATCCGAAAGAGGTGTTCCACAGCCTCGTGCGCAAGTATTTCCACGGCAATCTGAAGCCGCCGTTCAACGAAGAAAAGCGCGCCGAAGCCGGATTGCCGCCCGATTTCTACTGGCCCCTCGTCGATCAGGCTTAAGATTTATCGGCGGAATCTCGCCGATCTTGGCGAGTTTCCGCCCCGGTTCCCATCGCATTGGTCAAATTTGTTGCGGCTGTCCCAAGCGCTGGCTAATCAGGCAACAGCCCGGCAAATGGGCAACCACCCGCCCTTTGCGCCAAAAGAACCGGAACATGCCGCTGTGCTAACACGCCTCACCTATCGGATTCACACCACGTTGGAGCGGTATCTGCCGGAACAACGTCTGTTCCTGAAATCTGATACCGAGACGCGCTTCATCCGGCTGCGCCCCAGCACCCAAGCGATTGCTTTGGTGTTCGGCTCGCTGGCCTTGGCCTGGACGATTTTGGCCACCGCGGTCCTGCTGCTCGATTCGATTTCGGCCGGCACCTCGCGGCAACAGGTGGCGCGCCAGCAGGCGCTTTATGAACAGCGGCTGAATGATCTTTCGGCTGACCGCGATCTGCGCGCGGATGAGGCGGCTTCGGCGCAGGGGCGGTTCAACCTCGCTCTTGCACAGGTGTCCCAGATGCAGGCGCGACTGCTGGCCTCGGAAGATCGCCGGCGTGAGTTGGAAACCGGCATCGACGTGATCCAGAACACCCTGCGCGGCGTGATCAAAGAACGCGATTCTGCGCGCGATCAGGTGGCCTCCTTGTCCACCGCCCCCACGGCGGGCCGGACTGAGGCCGAAAAGCTGGCGGATGCTGATGCGACGCTCGAAATGATGACCGCCAGCTTGGGCGCGACCGCGCAGGCCCGCGACACCATGCAAACCCAAGCGGCCAAAGCCGATGAGCGGACGGCAAAAATTACTCAAGAGAAACAACAGCTTGAAGCGCGCAATGATGCGATCTTCGCGCAGCTTGAACAGGCGATGAACGTCTCGGTCGAGCCCCTGGACAAGATGTTTCGCGCCGCAGGTCTGTCGCCGGATGATCTTTTGACCGCCGTGCGCAAGGGCTACAGCGGCCAAGGGGGGCCATTGACGCCGATTTCGTTGTCCACCTCGGGGCAAGCGGCCTCAATGGATGAGATCCGCGCCAATGCGATTCTGAAAAGCCTTGATAACATGAACATGTACCGCATGGCCGCCTTCAAGGCACCGTTCGGGATGCCGGTGAAAACCGCCGTGCGCTACACCTCGGGCTTTGGCGGCCGCAACGACCCGATGGGGCGCGGCTATCGCCGTCACGAGGGGCAGGACATGGCGGGCGATTACGGCACGCCGATCTACACCACGGGTGACGGCGTTGTGACCTATGCCGGTTGGGAAAACGGCTATGGTCGGCTGGTCAAGGTGCAGCACGCCTTTGGCATCGAAACCCGCTATGGCCATATGTCGCAGATCAGGGTGGAAGTTGGTCAAAAGGTATCGCGCGGCGACAGGATCGGTGATATGGGCAACTCGGGCCGGTCCACCGGCACTCACCTTCACTACGAGATCCGTATCGGCGGATCCGCGATAAATCCGATGACCTTCATAAAGGCAGCGAACAATGTTTTCTAAAAGCCGCATCAACGAACCGGGCCCAAAAGCGGGCGACACTGACAAGCCCAAAGCGCCGGAGGCACCTGTGACCAAACCATCCATGGATTTTACCCCCACGGCGCCGAAGGGCAAAGTGGCGGCTTCGGTGCTGTCTGCCGATCTGACCGTGGTGGGCAATCTGCGCACCACCGGCGATATTCAGGTCGAGGGCACGGTTGAAGGCGATATCCGCGCACATCTGTTGACCGTGGGCGAAACCGCCACCATCCGCGGTGAGATCGTCGCCGACGATATCGTCGTCAATGGCCGCGTCGTCGGCCGGGTGCGCGGGCTGAAAGTGCGCCTGACCTCGACCGCCAAGGTCGAAGGCGACATCATCCACAAGACCATCGCGATTGAATCGGGTGCGCATTTTGAAGGCTCGGTGCAGCGTCAGGATGATCCGTTGTCGACGGGTCGCGCAGCGGCCCCGACCAGCCGGATCGTGCAGGCTCCGGCCTCCAGCGAAGAATCCTAAGCTCTCGGACGCATGTCCAAGATGGAAATGACAGCACGGGCATCCGGGGAAACCCTGGTGCCCGTTGCTATTTGCGCGCCGGAACATCGGCGCGCGATCCTGTGGGCGGCGATTTTGGCCTCGTCGATGGGGTTTATTGACAGCTCGGTGACCGCCAACGCCCTGCCCGCGATGCGCGCCTCACTGGCTGCAAGCCTGCCACAAGCGCAGTGGTTCAGCGGGATTTACCTGCTGGCGCTGACCTCGCTGATCTTGGTCGGCGGCGCGTTGGGCGATCGGTTTGGCACCGCGCGCGCCTTTGGTTTGGGGATTACTCTGTTCGTGGTCAGCTCGTTAGGCTGCGCTTTGGCTTTCAGCCCCATGGGGATGATCGTGGCACGCGGCTTGCAGGGGGTGGCGGCGGCGCTGATGGTGCCGGGGTCGATGGCAATCATTGGCCGGGCTTTTCCGCGCGAAGAACGTGGTGCGGCTTTGGGGCTGTGGGCGGCGGCCTCCATCGCCACCGCGTCCGCCGGGCCAATCTTGGCAGGGCTGTGCTTGATGGTCGATCCGGTGTCGGGCTGGCGCTGGATTTTCGCGCTGAACCTGCCGCTGGGGGCGGCGTCGCTGTGGCTGCTGGCGCGGTTTGCGCTGGCAGATCATGGTGGCCCCGGCGTGCCGATTGATTTCATCGGGGCTGCTCTGGCCACTTTGGGCTTTGGCCTCGTCGCTTACGGCCTCAGCGCTGAAACCGGGGAATCACTGGGGCTGATGGGGCTGGGCTTTGTGACCCTCGCCGGGTTTCTTGTGTGGGAAGCCCGCTGCCCCGCCCCGATGATCCGGCTGAGCATGTTCCGGGTGCGCAGGTTTTCCGCCATCAACCTCGCCACCTTCCTTTTGTATTTCGCCGTCACCGGCATCGGGTTTTACCTGCCGATGACCGCCGTGTCGGCATGGGGCGCGGATGCTTTGGCGATGGTGGCGGCCTTCCTGCCGGGGGCTTTGATGATCGCCACGCTGTCCACCCGGATGGGCAAGCTGGCAGATCGCATTGGCCCCGCACCGTTTCTCGTCGGCGGCGCGATCTTGGTGACTTTGGCGCAAGCCGGCTTGGCGATCACCGCGCATGAGGCGTTGTATTGGACCCGCGCCGTGCCGCTGATGTGGCTGTCGGGGTTTGGCATGGCGCTGCTGGTCGCCCCGCTGACCACCGTGGTGATGACCTCGGCCAGTGATGCCGATCAAGGGGCGGCGTCGGGGATTAACAACGCCGTCGCCCGCGCGGCCAGCCTGCTGGCGATTGCCTTGATGGGGCGGATGGCGGCGGCAGGTTATGGTGCGGTCGGTCCCGAAACACCGGGCTTTGGCGTGATTGCCAGCGGGCCTGCGCATATCGCGGCGACCGGAATAGGCTTTGCACACCTCGCCGCACTGGCCGCCGTGGCCTCGCTCGCCTCCGCCCTCGTGTCGGCTTGGGGTCTCAGACCTTCCAAGTGACCGCGCGGCGATAGAGGTGCCAGCTGGCGTGGCCCAGCACGGGCAGCACCACGAACAGCCCGAAAAAACCCGGCAGCATCGCCAGAAACAGCGCCACGGCAATGAACGCGCCCCAGCCCAGCATCACCGCTGGGCTTTCCGTGACCACCGTAAACGAGGTCAGCATCGCGGTGACAAAATCGACCTCACGCTCCAGCAGCATTGGCAGGCTGACCACCGTCAGGCAAAACAACAGGGTCGAGAATACGGCCCCCACCCCCGTGCCGACCGCCAGCATGGTCAGCCCCGCAGGCGACAGGAACACCGCCAGCGACGACGACACATTGGTCATCACCGCATTGCCCAGAAACAGCGCGAAGATCATATGCGACAGGAAATTCCAGAACAGAAAGAACACCACGATCACCGCCGCCATCGAGGGGATCTGCCGATCCTTTTGTCGGAAGATCACCAGCAGCGTCTCACGCCAGTTCAGCGGCAGCCCGGCCTCAAGCCGACGCGACACATCATAAAGCCCGCAGGCGATAAACGGCCCCAGAATCGGGAACCCGGCGGCGGCGGCCAGCGTCCACCACAACCGCCCGGTCCCGGTCAGCGCGAAATAGATCAGCCAGCCGCCGATCACATAGATGCAAGCAAACAGCAGCCCATACTGCGGTGCCGCCAGAAAATCCCGCCAGCCCGCACGCAAGGCCGCTGCCAGATCGCTGACCTCGACATGCATCACCTCTGGCCTGTCGGCTTGGCTCTGTTCCATGCGTCTCCCCCGCTTTTGGCAAGCCTAAGCGGGGAAGCTCAGTTCAAGAAAGATGTATTTTCGACAAGGCATTACAGGCTGGACTTAATCCTCGGCATTGGCCTCGGCGCGGGATTTCCCGGCCACGTCCATCGCCAGCGTCGCCGCCATGAACTTGTCCAGATCGCCATCCAGCACACCGCCGGTATCGCTGGTTTCATGCCCGGTGCGCAGGTCTTTCACCATCTGATAGGGCTGCAACACATAAGAGCGGATCTGGTTGCCCCAGCCCGCGTCGCCCTTGGCATCATGCTGTGCGTTGATCGACGCGTTGCGCTTGTCCAATTCCACCTGATAGAGCCGCGAGCGCAGCGCATTCATACAGGCTTCGCGGTTCTGGTGCTGCGATTTCATCGAACTTGTCACCACGATATTGGTCGGCAAGTGGGTGATCCGCACCGCCGAGTCGGTGGTGTTGACGTGCTGGCCACCTGCCCCTGAGGACCGATAGGTGTCGATACGAATGTCACGGTCGGGGATGTCGATCTCGATGTTATCATCGACCACCGGATAGACCCAGACCGAGGCGAAAGAGGTCTGCCGTTTGTCCGCCGAGCCGTAAGGGCTGATCCGCACCAGACGGTGCACGCCGGATTCCGACTTCAACCAGCCGTAGGCGTTCAGCCCGGAAATCTTGTAACCTGCCGATTTGATGCCGGTTTCATCCCCGGCACTTTCCGATTGCAACTCAACCTTATAGCCCTTTTTCTCAGCCCACCGCACATACATCCGCGCCAGCATCGACGCCCAGTCGCAGCTTTCCGTGCCACCCGCGCCCGCGTTGATCTCCAGGAAGGTGTCGTTGCCATCCGCCTCGCCGTTCAGCAAAGCCTCGAGTTCCTTGGCACCTGCAAGGTCCACTAGGCCCTTCAGCGCTTCCTCGGCCTCGGTGACAATCTCTTCATCGCCCTCGGATTCGCCCAGCTCAATGAGTTCGACATTGTCGCGCAGACCCGACTCAATCAGGCGATAGGTCGAGATTTGCTCGATCAGCCCCTGCCGCTCGCGCATCAGTTTTTGCGCCTTGGCGGGGTCATTCCACAGATCGGGGGCCTCGATCATCGCGTCGAATTCTTCCAACCGATGCGCCGCCGTCTCCCAATCCATCCGCTGGCCCAGAAGGCGCAGAGATTTGGAGATGGCATCGACATTGTATTGCGTCTCGGTGCGCATGGCGGAGTCCTTAACAGATCGTGTTTAGCGGGGGTGATAGCGCGGGCAGCGGCAAGCGGCAAGGCCGCGCTAATACAACCCACCGGACGACAGCGTGCCGAAATTCGCCTTCTTCGGCACTGATTTCTGCTGACCGTCCGACGTCGTCACCGTGTCCGAGCCACCAATATCGCTTTCGCCATTGGCAAACAGCGGCAGGTTGGAGCCCATCGCAAAGCCGCCGTCGATGATTTCCCCCAAGGCGAACAAAGGCTCCTCGCCCTCGCGGAAGTACTCGGCGACCACATTGGCACCCGAGGCATCCGGCCCCAGCAGCGCGCCAGTGAAGCGGTCGATATTCTGGAAATAGCCACCCGGCGGCACTTTGAACGCAGTGCCACCCCGGCGCTTGACCACCTCTTTCATGAATTCCTGAAAGATCGGAACGCAAAGCGTGCCGCCAAAGGCCCCCGGCCCCAGCGTGCGGGGCTGGTCAAAGCCCATGTAGCAGCCCGCCACGGTGTTCGAGGTATAGCCGATGAACCACACGTCCTTCGCGTCGTTGGTCGTGCCGGTCTTGCCCGCCACAGGCACCGGCAGTTTGACGCCAGTGCCAGAGCCGCGCTGAATAACCCCCTGCATCATCGAGGTCAGCTGATAGGCAGTGATCGCATCCATCACGCGTTCGCGGTTGCTGTCGATTTTTACGCCGTCACCCTTTGGCAGGCGCGGCGAGTTACAATCCTCGCATTTGCGCTGATCGTGGCGGTAGATCGTCTTGCCGTAGCGATCCTGCACGCGGTCCACCAAGGTCGGCTCCACCCGTTCGCCACCATTGGCGAACATCGCATAAGCGGCGACCATCTTGTACAGCGTGGTTTCCTGCGCGCCCAAGGCGTTGGCGAGGAAAGGTTGCATCGGTTTGTAAACGCCGAACTTTTCGGCATAGCTCGCCACCAGCGGCATCCCGATTTCCTGCGCGATCCGCACCGTCATCAGGTTACGCGACTGCTCAATCCCGGTCCGCATCGGTGTCGGGCCATAGAATTTGTTGGTGGAGTTCTTCGGCGTCCACAGCCCCTGCGGCGTTTCCACCTCAATCGGCGCATCGACGATGATGGTGGCGGGGGTGAAGCCCGAATCCAAAGCGGCGGCATAGACGAAGGGTTTGAACGACGATCCCGGTTGACGTGTGGCTTGTGTCGCGCGGTTGAACACCGAGGATTGATAGCTGAAGCCGCCCTGCATCGCCATGACGCGACCAGTGTTCACGTCCATCGCCATGAAACCGCCCTGCACTTCCGGCACTTGCCGCAGCGACCAGCGCACGAAATCTCCGGTCTTGTCATCGGTGACCTGTCGCACCAGCACCACATCGCCGACAGAAACCAGATCGGCGGGCACGCGGGCCTTCTTACCCAGCTTGCCGCCCTCAAGGCGTTTGCGCGCCCAAGTCACATCCGCAGCCGGAATTTCCTGCGTGCCATCCACGCCCTCAATACCAACCTCGGCAGTGGTTTCCCCCACGGACAGCACCACGGCAACGTGCCAGCCTTCCACATCGCGCGGCATGTCCTTGACCTCGGACAAAGCCTTGCGCCATGCGGATTCCTCACCCAAAGCCTCGGTCAGAATCACTTTACCCGTGCCGCGCCAAACGCCCTGATTGCGGTCGTATTTCTCTAAGCCTCGGCGCAAAGCCACAGCGGCGATTTCCTGCAATTCGGGATCAGCGGTGGCGCGGATCGACAGACCGCCACCGAAGAATTCTTCCTCGCCGAAGGTGCCAGACAACTGGCGACGAATTTCATCGGTGAAGTAATCGCGCGGCGGCAGTGCCTCGCGGAACGCCGGATAATCGCCGTTCTGCACCGTTTTCAACGGCTCTTCGCGCGCCGCCTTATAGGCCGCCTCGTCGATATAGCCGTTCTGAAACATCTCATTCAGCACATAATTCCGCCGAGTGGTCAGGCGTTCTTTCTGCGTCACCGGATTGTAATCAGACGGCGCCTTCGGCATCGAAGCCAAGGTCGCAGCCTCGGCGGGCGACAACTGATCCAGCGATTTGTTGAAATAGGTCTGCGCGGCTGCGGCCACGCCATAGGAATTCTGCCCGAGAAAAATCTCGTTCATGTAAAGCTCAAGGATCTTGTCCTTCGACAAGGTCTGCTCCAGCCGCGAGGCCAGAATCAATTCCTTGACCTTGCGCTCGACCGAGCGCGAACCATCGAGCAAAAAGTTCTTCATCACCTGCTGGGTGATCGTCGAGGCCCCCCGCGTATTCTTGCCGCGCGATTTGATCGCATCCCAAGCCGCCGAGATCATGCCCTGCACGTCATAGCCACGATGGGTGTAGAAATGCTTGTCCTCGGCCGAGATGAACGCATCGCGCACCAGCACCGGAATATCCTCAATCGGCACGAACAAGCGGCGTTCCTTGGCGAATTCGTCAATGATCCGGCCCTCGCCCGAGTAAATCCGGCTGATCGTGGGGGGCGAATATTGCGCCAGACTGTCATGGCTCGGCAGATCCGCCGAATACATCCAGAACACCGCGCCCAACGTCAAAGCGCCGAACAACAGACCAAGCGTGATCGTCGTGAAAATGCCCCCAAAGATAGAGCCGATAAACCTGAGCACGCCTGTCATTCCCGTCACTGCGTCCGGCCCTCTGCCCGCGCACGCGCGCTTATACACGCGCGCGGGCGGAAAGGTCAAAACACTCCGCTGCGATTTTTCAATCCGGGCGAAGTGCTGCCGTTACTTCAACGGCAAAGCCTGCAAGCCTGCATCCTGCTTGGCCCAAGCCTTCAGCGCCGAGACCAACGCCTCTGCCATCTTCGCCCGCCATGCAGGGTCGTTCAACCGTTTCAGATCGCGCGCGGACGACAAAAACCCCAGTTCCAACAAAACTGACGGAATATCGGCCGATTTCAGCACCGAGAAACTCGCCTGCTGCCGTGGATGGCGGTGCATCTTCAACCCCTGTGCTTTGATCGCGACCTCCAGCGCCATCGCCAGCCGCTCGGTGCGCGGCGAGGTATCTGTGCGCGCCATATCCATCAGCACCTCGGCCACCAGATCATCTTGCTGCGTCAGATCAACTCCCGCCAGCAAATCATCGCGGTCATGACGTTCCGCCAATGCCGCCGAGGCCGCATCGCTGGCGTCCGCAGAGAGGCTATAGATCGTCGCCCCCACCGCATCGCCCTCGGCAATCGCGTCGGCGTGCAGCGAGAGGAACACACCCGCACCTGCTTGATGCGCAATGGAAATCCGGGTTTCCAGCGGCACGAACACGTCCTCATCCCGCGTCATCACCACGTCAAAACCGCCGTCGCGCAGCAGCGCTTCTTTCAACTCGCGCGCAAATTTCAGCACCAGAGTCTTCTCGTTCTGCCCGTCGCTTTCGGCCCCCGGATCAATGCCGCCATGGCCGGGATCCAGCACCACCACCAGCTTGCCATTCCTCTTCACAGGCGCTGTCGGCAGATCGACTGGCTTTGACAAGGTCCAATCGGCAGGCTCTGGCAAAGCCGCCAGCGCCGCAAAAGCGGCTTCGGTCGCAGGCTCCAACCGCAGATGCACGCCAACCCCGCCGCTGGTGCGCATCTCGGCCGAAGTCACCTGCATCGGCCCCGCAAGTTCGATCACCAACCGCGACCAACCGGGCCGAAACACCCCCGCCCGCAGCGCCACCACCGCGCGGCTGTCCTGCGGCATATCAGAAAGCCCCGTCCAATCGACCTCGCGGAAATCCACCACCAGCCGCGCCGGATCATCCAAAACCCGCACCCGCCACGGCACCGCTTGCGACAGGCCAAGGTCAATCTGCACCCCTGATCCCGCATCGACAATCTCGGACGCGCCAGCCTCGAATTTCGCCAACCCCGACAGTTGCTGCGCCCGGCCAACCTCGGCAAAGGCCAACGCGCAGATCATTAAAACAAGACTAAAAAGCGATTTCATACTGGCTCAAATATCCCCGCCGGAGGCAAAACGGAACTCACCTTTGCGCCATATACGCGGCCAATCGCTCCAGCCCTTCGACAATATCCGCCGTGCCGCGTGCATAGGAAAACCGCAAGGTCTGCCCACCCCGCACCGGATCAAAATCCAACCCCGGCGTCACCGCCACCCCGGCCTTGTGCAGAATATCGCGCGCAAAGCCCAAACTGTCATCGGTAAAGTCGCTGACATCCGCATAGATGTAGAACGCCCCGTCCGGCGGTGCGATCTTGTCAAAACCCGCCCGCGGCAGCCCCTCCAGCATCAACCGACGGTTCTCAGCATAAACCGCGCGATTGGCCTCCATTTCGTCGACGCATTCCAACGCAGCCAGTGCCGCCACCTGAGACACATGCGGCGCGCAGATGAACATGTTCTGCGCCAGCCGCTCCACCGTGCGGATGTGATCCTCAGGCACCACCATCCAGCCCACCCGCCAGCCGGTCATGCTGAAATACTTCGAGAACGAGTTGATCACATAGACATCATCGCTGATTTCCAGCGCCGAATGCGCCCGCTCGCCATAATGCAGCCCGTGGTAAATCTCATCCGAGATAAAGCTGATACCGCGCCGATGCGCATATCCGATCAGATCGCCCAAGGCGGATTTGGACAGCATCGTCCCCGAAGGATTGCCCGGCGAGGCCACAATCAGCCCCTTCATCTCGACGCCTGCGAGGTCCTGCGGCACCGGCTGCAAGCGGTTCTCCGCCCGCGTCGCAATCCCCACCGGCTGCAACGACAGCGCCTTCAAAATCTGCCGATACGACGGATAACCCGGCTCGCCCAGGCCCACCCGATCCCCCGCCTCAAACAACGCGGTGAAGGCCAACAGAAACGCGCCCGAAGACCCCGCCGTCACGATCACCCGCTCAGGATTCAGCGTAACCCCATACCAGCGTTGATATAAAGCCGCGATGCCCGCCCGCAGTTCCGGTATCCCCAGCGACACGGTATAGCCCAAAGCGTCGCTTCCCAGTCGCGCTGACAAAGCCGCAATCGCGCCTTGTGGGGCCGGGGTCGAAGGCTGACCGACCTCCATATGAATAATCCGCCGCCCCAAAGCCTCCAACGCGGCGGCTTCCGCCACCATATCCATCACAATGAAGGGATCAACCTGACCCCGGCTTGATCTATCCATCACCCTGCCCCTATTGTTGCCGCCAATAGTCCCGCCTACAAGGCGTTCGTCAACCCCGGCCGATCCGTCCGGCCCAGCCCGAGGTTCCCCGATGCGCCTGCCCCTGCTTGCTGCCCTTCTCACCTGCACTCTCGCCGCCCCCAGCCTCGCCGGAGGCATTGAGTCGATGACCGAGGCCGAGCGCGCTGCCTTCCGGGCCGAGGTGAAAGCCTATCTCATTGAGAACCCCGAAGTGCTGGTCGAGGCGATGAACGTGCTGCAAGACCGTCAGGCCCAGGCCGAACAGGCGACGGATCAGCAGTTGGTGACCGACCACAAAGCCGACCTCTTTGCGGACCAAGCCTCATGGGTCGGCGGCAATCCAGATGGCGACATCACCGTGGTCGAGTTCATGGACTACCGCTGCAGCTATTGCCGCAAGGCCTATCAAGAGGTCGAAGATCTGGTGAAAGCCGACGGCAACATCCGTCTGGTGCTGAAGGAATACCCGATTTTGGGCGAGGATTCCGTCACCTCGTCCCGCTTCGCCATCGCGGTACTGCAACTGCATGGCAACGATGCCTACAAGAAAGCCCATGACGCGCTGATCACCCTGCGCGGCGCCCCTGATGCCGAAACCTTGGGGCGACTCGCCACCGATCTGGGCTTCGATGCCAAGCCCGTGCTGGACCGGATGGGCTCGGATGAGGTCACCGCGGTGATCGCGGCCAACCAAGAGCTTGGCAACAAAATGGCGATCAGCGGCACACCGACCTTTGTGATCGACAGCCAAATGCTGCGCGGCTATGTGCCCTTGGACGGGATGCAGCAAATCGTGGCGTCTGAGCGTAAAAGCTGAGCCTCTACAACTTATCTAAAATTGTCATCCTCTGCGTGAAAATATCCCACGGGGGAAGCTGCATTGCATCTTTAGCAATGCAGCGCGGGGGTGTGAAACCCCCGTTCGCCAGCGGTCACAAACGCACCCCTAGACAGCTTGAGCCGCTTCAACTTCTGCCGCCTCAATCTCCGCCGCCTTCTTCTCAACCAGTTCGACGATGTGATCGACCATACCTACATTGCCCAGCTTGTGATGCTGCTTGCCCGCCAGATAGACCATGCCAGAGCCCGCGCCGCCGCCGGTGAAACCAATGTCCGTCATCAAAGCCTCCCCCGGCCCGTTCACCACGCAACCGATGATCGACAGGCTCAGCGAAGTGGTGATATGCGCCAGCCGGTCCTCCAGTGCCGCGACGGTCTTGATCACATCAAACCCCTGCCGCGCACAACTGGGGCAAGAAATGATCGTCACGCCGCGATGCCGCAGACCCAGCGATTTCAAAATCTCGAACCCGACCTTCACTTCCTCCACCGGATCGGCGGATAGCGACACCCGGATGGTATCGCCAATCCCCGACCAGAGCAGATTGCCCAACCCAATCGCCGATTTCACCGTGCCAGACACCAGCCCACCCGCCTCGGTAATCCCGAGATGGATCGGCGCATCCGTGGCCATCGCCAACTGCTGATAAGCGGCGGCGGCCATGAACACGTCCGAGGCTTTCACCGAGATTTTGAACTCGTGGAAATCATTGTCCAGCAGCAGCCGGATATGATCCATCCCCGATTCCACCATCGCATCGGGGCAAGGTTCGCCATATTTATCCAGCAGATGCTTTTCCAAAGACCCCGCGTTGACGCCGATACGGATCGAACAGCCGTGGTCCTTTGCGGCCTGCACCACCTCGCGCACACGTTTGGCATCGCCGATATTGCCCGGATTGATCCGCAAGCAGGCGGCACCCGCCTGCGCCGCCTCGATCGCGCGTTTGTAGTGGAAATGGATGTCGGCCACGATCGGCACAGGGCTTTCGGCCACAATCTCGCGCAGCGCCCGCGTGCTGTCCTCGTCCGGTGTCGAGACGCGCACAATATCCGCACCCGCCACCGCACAGCGTTGAATCTGCTCAATCGTCGCGGCCACATCGGTGGTCAGCGTGTTGGTCATGGTCTGCACCGAAATCGGCGCATCGCCACCAACCAGCACCTTGCCAACGCGGATTTGCCGCGACACCCGCCGTTCGATATTGCGCCAAGGGCGGATCGGATTATGGGTCATGGCGGGCTCCTTTGCGTTGCCCCTTAGATAGACAAGCCAAAGCCCCGGAGCAACCGCCCGGGGCCATAAGCCGCATCAACTTTGGGTATTTGGCTTATTCCGAGGGCACGACAGGCGCGGCAGGCACGCTTGCATCCGCCACATTCACGAACTGCGCCAGATCGGCATCGCCCGAAATATCAGCCGTCTGATAGCCCGCAGTCAGCGCCTCCGCCGACAAGGCCACATTCTTGATCACCTGCGCACCGGGCGCCGCTGGGCCGTAGGTCTTGCCGTTCACCACGAAATAGATCGACCCCGAATTGCCCGAACGCAGCAAAGCCGCCTGTTGCAACGGCGGCACGGCATAGCGCTCGCCCGCATCGAGGATTTTCTCAAACAACACCGTGCCATCGGCTGCCGAGACGCGCACCCAAGACGGTCGCACCGCCAACACTTCGACAACCGGCTTGGCCTCGGCCACAACCTGCACCGTATCGTCGATCGCGGCTTGCAAACTATCCTGCGGTGCGGGGGTAACCCCTGCATCCGCCGTCAGAACGCCCGCTGCGCGCGGATTGATCGTGCCAATCGGACCATCGCGGGCTGTCAACACCGGAGCCTCCAACGCCTCGGGCTGATACAACCGATCCAACTGATCGCTGCCCGCCGTCGCATCGCTGCCCGTATCCGCCACTTGCTCCGGTGCCGCTTTCACGCCTGCCAGCGGGTCCAACTCGGCCACCACCACCGGGGCCTGCTCGACCGGGGAAAGCTGCACGCGCTGCACTTCCTGCAACACCGACCAGCCACCATAGCCAAGCGCGCCGATCAGCGCGACCAGCACAGCCAGCGAGCCAATCGCCCCGGGCTCGACCCGGGCAAACAGGCTTTCGCTGCGCGGAATGAACGCGGTGTTCAGATCGCCAAAACCTTCGCGGCCCTCATGCGCCACCTGACGCGCCCGAAGTGCTGTCATGGAAACCGAAGACGCCGCCGCCGACATGCCATGCGCCACTTCAAAATTCGCCTCGCGGCAGAATTTCGCAAAGGCCCAATCCGGGTCCATCCCCAGATAGCGCGC
>CAYLYV010000044.1:0-29407 GCA_964387655.1 uncultured Cypionkella sp.
GGATCAGCGCCAGATGCGGAATGTTGCGCACCATCTGCAAGGTGGTGTCGGTCAGATTGCGGCTGAGCAGGGACAGCCCATTCGCCAACCCCAAGGCAAAGCCAATCGTCCCGCCAATCGCCAACCCACTCAGCGCCCGCCACGCACTGACGCTGATATTGCGCGCCAAATCCCCCGATTGCAGCACCCGCAGGAAGGCGGAAAACACCTCGGTCGGCGCAGGCAGCACGTTTTCGGTGATCACACCCACGCGCGACAACACCTCCCACAATAGCAGGATCGCGACGGGCAGCAGCCAGCCAATCGCCGTACCAAACCGTGCTTGCAGAGTGGTCATCTGGGCAATCCGATCACACAATTTCTGCGCATGGGCAGGCCTTTCGCACTGAGGCGGCGCGCCCCACACAGGGACGCGCCGCCATTGGTTTCAGCAAAGATCAGCTCGGTGCCGTCCAGATCGCATCCGCGATATTCACCGCCGCAGGGATCAACCCCAACGCAAAGAGCCGATCCGCAGTGGCTTGCTGACCTGCGATGATCTCTGGCGTGATCGGATAAATCCCAAACTTCGCCCGGTTCACCGCCAGCGTCTGCGCCGCAATCGGCACCCCCGTCACCTCGGCCACCGTGGTGGCCACCTTGTCACGGTTGGCATCGGCCCAAGCCGCAGCCTCGCCCAAAGCCGCAACCGTCGCGGTGATCACTTCGGCATTGTCGGCAGCGAAATCACGGTTGGCGAGGAAATAAGTGTTGACCTTCAGCACCTCGGATGACCGCGCCAGAATGGTCGGCTGATATTTGGTTTCGGCAATGGCGAAGAACGGGTCCCACACCGCCCAAGCCACGATGGCATCCGAGGCAAACGCCGCCGCCGCATCGGCGGGGCTGAGATAAACCACCTCGATATCCGACAGCTTCAGCCCATTGGCCTCCAGCGCCGCGACCAACAGGTTATGCGCGCTGGTGCCCTTGCCAACGCCGACCTTTTTGCCTTTCAAATCAGCGATGCTCTTGAGGCCGCTGTCCGATTTGGTGAACACCGCCTCGCCCTCACCATTCGACGGCAGCGCCGCGACATAGACAATCGCCGAACCCGCCGATTGCCCGAAAATCGGGGGCGCGTCCCCGGTCCAGCCCAGTTGGATCGCGCCGACATTCAGCGCCTCCACCAACGGCGGCCCAGCCGCGAATTCCACCCATTCCACCGCCACACCCTGCGGTTCCAGCGCCTTCTCGATCAGGCCCAACTGCTTGGCGACCACCGGAAGGTTGGTCTTCTGGTAGCCGATTTTCAATGTGGTGATCTTTTCGGCCGGGGCCGCGAGGGCAAAGGCCGTGGTCAGCAGCAAGGCGCTTGCGCCAAAGGCCCGTCTGGAAAGCAGCATCGTCATGAACTCCTGTGCCATGCAGCAGATGGCGTTGTGGATGGGGTCGTTGGGAAATTCTCGATCATCGCCTGCCACAGCACATCGCGCTGCGGATTGGTCAGCAGACCACCCAACGCGCGCTGCTGCGCCAGAAACCGCGCGGCCACTTGCGGCGCATGCAGATCGGCAGCGCTGTCTTCGGCCAACAGCCGCTTGGCCCAAGCCTGCAACTTTGGCAGGCCGGTCAGGAAATGCGTGTCGCAACTGGCATCAAAAACCAGCAACCGCCACAGCAACACCGTGCAGTCCGGGTCGCCCAGCGGCAGCTCTGCGGGCAGATGCTCGATCTCTTGCAGCAAGCCGCGCAGCCGGAACGCCGCCATGTCATACTGGCTTTGCAGGGCAATCAGCGCCAGCCCGGTCAAGGCAGCGGCGGCTTGGCGCACCAGCACGGCCAAATCCGCCTCGGGTGGAGAGGAGACGCGGGGCAGCGGGAAGCTGAAAACCGGATAGGTCATTGGGCTGATCTCTACAAAGGAAGTCGCACTTACACGACTTGTACTGTCGTGTTTATTCTGCACCTTTGCCGCCCAAACCGGAATTCTAAACTACGCGCGGTTTAGAGAATGCCTATCCCGCAACGCCCCGCCGCAGAGAAGATATCCATCGCGGCACAGCAATCGGGTCAAATATCTGCGGGGCAGGGAGGATAGCTCCGCACGGCATAAACACTGGCCGACCTGATCTTGACCATGGCCGCGGCGAGAACCAGACGTCGTTGCGCCATGCAAACCCCGTCAGGCCGCAGCTTTCCAACCCAGCGGCAGAACGGAAATGCTGCCGCCAAACTCCGGACAATCGCAAGCTTCTCTCTGCCCGCCCCGCCCCAACCGATTTCTTCCAAATGTGGCCGCAGGGCCAACGGATCATCATAACATCCTGTTTGTGCTTCATAATTCTGATACACCTGCGATGAAAGACGCAAATGCTTGCGACCGCATGGATCAGATCATGGCCCCACTTGCACAAACCCCTCTGTTCGACAGCTCTCGACAAAGGCCCCCCAAAGCACCGGCCCTGATCGCCGAACTGCCGCCGACGCTGGCGTGGAGCTTGATCCGGCTCGGGCGACTGGTGCTACTGGATGTCCGCACCATCGAGGAGCGCCGCTATGTCGGCCATGTGCCGGGCTCGCTGCATATCGCTTGGGCCACCGGCACCGCCATGCAGCGCAACCCGCGCTTTGTTGGCGAGGTCGAGGCCAAGCTTGCCAAAGCCACGCCGCTGGCCCTGCTCTGCCGCAGCGGCAAACGCGCAGCCGAGGCCGCAGAGGCGCTGACCGACGCCGGGTTTCAAGAGGTCTACAGCGTGCAAGCCGGGTTTGAGGGCAATCTCAACGCCAACCAGCGGCGCGGCACCAAAGATGGCTGGCGCTTTCACGGTCTGCCTTGGCTACAGGATTAACCCGATGAAACCCGCAAACCTCAGCATCACACCCGATATCCGCCCCACCACCCCGCAAACCTTCGATCTCGACCGCGTCGTCACCGATCTGGCGCAGGCCCGGCAGGATTGGCGCGGTCTGCGCGACCGCAGCGCCGAGCCGTTTGGCCGCGAATTGCCCTCGGCTGCGGTGGTGCGCGGCATTGTCGATGGCCTGCGCGGAATCTTGTTTCCGATGCGGCTTGGCCCTGCCGATCTGCGCCCGGAAAGCGAGAATTACTATGTCGGCCAGACCCTCAGCACCGTGTTGCAGGAACTGACCGCGCAAGTCCGGCTGGAACTGCTCTGGGCCGAGCGTCACGCCCTTGCCACCGCCGATCTGCCCGCCGATCTTGCGGCAGTCCGGCTGGTGCAGGAGTTTGCCTCCAGCCTTGCCGACATCCGCCGTCTGCTCGATACCGATGTGCGCGCCGCCTTCGCCGCCGATCCCGCCGCCCGCAGCGTCGATGAGGTTTTGCTGTGCTACCCCGGCGTTCATGCGATGATCAGCCACCGCATCGCGCATCGGCTGTTCCGCTTGGGCCTGCCCTTGCTGGCACGGCTGGTGGCGGAGTTGTCACACAGCGCCACTGGCATTGATATTCACCCCGGAGCCACCATCGGCCAAAGCTTTTTCATCGACCACGGCACCGGCGTCGTGATCGGCGCCACCGCGATCATCGGCAACCGAGTGCAGATTTTCCAAGCCGTCACCTTGGGCGCAAAAAGCTTCCCCACCGACGACTCCGGCAACGCCATCAAAGGCCTGCCCCGGCATCCGGTGGTCGAAGACGACGTGGTAATCTATTCCGGCGCCACCGTCTTGGGCCGTGTCACCATCGGTCGCGGTGCCGTGCTGGGCGGCAACGTCTGGGTCACCGAAGACGTCCCCGCCCACGCCGTGATCTCGCAAGCCAAAGCCCAACGCGAGGTGGATCTGGCTGAACGCAAGCTGGCGTGAGGGGCGCGCCACGCAAACCCCAAGCCTATACAGTGCAAATAGAGCGGACTTTATCCCCCACGTTGCCCTTGCCCCCAACAATCGCTACATAGCGCAGCAACAGCGCACAGCGACTTTGTCAGGAGCACCCCAATGGCCTCGTATCAATATGTCTACCACATGGAAGGCGTCTCCAAGACCTATCCCGGTGGCAAGAAGTGCTTTGAGAATATCCACCTGAACTTCCTGCCCGGCGTGAAGATCGGTGTGGTGGGCGTCAACGGCTCGGGTAAATCGACGCTCTTGAAGATCATGGCCGGCATGGACACCGATTTTAAGGGCGAGGCTTGGGCCGCCAAGGGTGCCAAGGTTGGCTATCTGGCACAGGAACCCTATCTGGACCCGTCCTTGGACGTGAAAGGCAACGTCATGCTCGGCGTCGCCAAACAGACCGCCATTCTGGAACGCTACAACGAACTGGCGATGAACTATTCGGACGAAACCGCCGACGAGATGGCCGCCCTGCAAGACCAGATCGACGCGGGCAATCTGTGGGAACTCGAAGCCTCCGTCGGTGTCGCGATGGACGCCCTGCGCTGCCCGCCCGATGACGCCGATGTGGAATCGCTGTCAGGCGGTGAACGCCGCCGCGTGGCCCTGTGCAAACTGCTGCTCGAAGCCCCTGACATGCTGCTGCTCGACGAACCGACCAACCACTTGGACGCCGAATCCATCGCTTGGCTGCAAAAACACCTGATCGCCTATCGCGGCACCATCCTGATCGTCACCCACGACCGCTATTTCCTCGACGACATCACAAGCTGGATCCTCGAACTCGACCGTGGCCGCGGCATCCCCTACGAGGGCAACTACTCGGCTTGGCTTGATCAAAAAGCCAAACGGATGAGCCAGGAAGCCCGCGAGGATAAGTCCAAGCAAAAGGCGCTGGAGAAGGAATTGGAATGGATCCGCTCGGGCGCCAAAGCCCGCCAGTCCAAAGGCAAGGCCCGCTTGGCCCGCTATAACGAGATGGCAGGCCAGACCGTGCTGGAACGCGCCTCCTCGGCGCAGATCATCATTCCGAACGGCGAACGTCTGGGTTCCAAGGTGATCGAAGTCACCGGGCTGAAAAAGCACATGGGCGACAAGCAACTGATCGAGGATCTGACCTTCACCATCCCGCCGGGTGCCATCGTCGGCGTGATCGGCCCGAACGGTGCCGGTAAATCGACGCTGTTCCGGATGCTGTCAGGCCAAGAACAACCCGACGAAGGCACCATCGTGCTCGGCAACACCGTGCAACTGTCCTATGTCGACCAATCCCGCGACGCTTTGGACCCCAATAAAAACGTCTGGGAAGAAATCTCCGGCGGCTCGGAAGTCATCCAACTGGGCGATATGTCGATGAACTCCCGCGTCTACACCGGCGCGTTCAACTTCAAAGGCACCGACCAGCAGAAGAAAGTCGGCCTCTTGTCAGGCGGCGAACGCAACCGCGTCCACATGGCGAAACTGCTGCGCTCGGGCGGCAACGTGCTTCTCCTCGACGAACCGACCAACGATCTGGACGTCGAAACCCTGCAAGCCCTCGAATCCGCCATCGAAGACTTCGCCGGCTGCGCCATCATCATCAGCCACGACCGCTTCTTCCTCGACCGCCTCTGCACCCATATGCTGGCGTTTGAAGGCGACGCCCATGTCGAATGGTTCGAAGGCAACTTCCAGGCCTACGAAGAAGACAAAGTTCGCCGCTTGGGGCCAGATGCGCTGGAGCCGAAACGCGCGAAGTACAAGCGGTTTAGCCGGTAATCGGTAGGGTGGGTGCAACCCACCATTGCGGTGCCAATGGTATCGGAGTGGTGGGTTGCACCCACCCTACTCCCCATATTCACCGTCGGGGATGATGCCGCTCCATTCCGATTCTACTCGACCCAAGCGAACGTCCCGGTGAATTGAGGAATAAGGCCAATCTATCGCGCGCGTCACCAATCCATGCTTGACTGGATTAATCCAGCAATACCGAATGTGTGCATCAAAATCCGCTTGATCCCGAATATGATGGTCCCAAAAACGCCGTTGCCAAATGCCTGCCTCGCCCTTGGCGTGTTTGCTGGCACTTCTTGGCAGAGTGATGCCTACTGCTTTGGTGAAACGCGCCTTGATCGCTTTCCACCGCGTTGAAAAATCCTCATCGCCCTGCGGCAATGTCCAGATTGCGTGGAGATGATCTGGCAGCACCACCCAAGCGGCCACGTTAAAAGGCAGTTCGGCACGGGTTTCTTTGACAGATTGCCGCAAATTTTCGATTTCGCGACATAGCAAATCAGTGCCGTGCTGCGCTGTTGCAACGGTGAAGAAAATCGTGGCACCAGCGGCGCGGGGGCGAATATAATTTGGCACGAGACAATATAACGCAAACCAAATTAACGAAACGTTTTAGCGTTTCGCAAAAGGTGTAGGGTGGGTGCAACCCACCGCCCTTTACGGCAGATGGGTTGCACCCACCCTACACCCCCCACTACATCCGCCCGGTCAGCACCAAGATCAGCACGATGATCGCCACCACGCCGATCACACCGACGCCACCGTGGCCAAAGCCATAGCCGTAGCCGCCGAAACGGCCGCTAAAGCCGCCGAGCAGGAAGATCACCAGAATGATCAGCAGAATGGTTCCAAGCGACATCGGATAACTCCATGATAAAGGGCCAGATCGGGCACAATCGCCAGATCGGTGCGGATCAGCCGCAATGGCCAACCCGCGCAATTCTCGGGCTTACTTGCCCTTAATCACATCTCTCACCGTGTCTTTCGCGCTGCCGACCGCGTTTTGCACACGGCCTTCAACCTGATCGGCTTTGCCTTCGGCGTTCATCTTGGCATCGCCAATCGCCGCACCAATCGCCGCTTTCGCCTTGCCCTTGACCACTTTGGCCGAGCCTACGATCCGGTCTTTGTCCATGATAGTCTCCTAAAGCTTTGGGTTGGCAGAGTATCGCCGCAGGTGGCCCCAGAAACGCCCTTAGAAATCAGAGCGTTCGGCACCGCTGTTATGTGCAAATAGAACGCGCGACACGGCAAAAGGTTCCCCGGCCCGCAGCGGGGAAATATGCGGGTAAGCTCAGGTCAGCATGGAGTAACTTCGGCGCAAAACATCGCGCAAGGCAGCGGCCCTATGACCAGTGCGGAACCAAACCGCGCTATCGGCGTTTATCCCGCAGGTTCGACACGTCAATATAAGGAGAACGCCATGAAAGGCATCGCTGCTTACTTCCTCGGGATTCCGATTGTAATCATCATTCTGCTCTATGTGACGGGCATATTCTAATCGCCCTCCAAGCGCAGAAATCACCGTCACATCAAGCGGATCAAAACAAAGAGGCGAGGGATTTCCCTCGCCTCTTTGTATTTAGGACAGGCTCAGATCACTCCTTGATCACATGCCATTTGCCGCCCATGCCGTCGCCCTTGGCATCGCCCTTGGCTTTATCGTCCACGAAATAATACACGGGCTTGCCGTCATAGGCCCATTGCTTGGTGCCATCGGTGCGATCCACCAGCGTCCAGCCTTCGCCCATCTTCTCCTCAGCCTTGCCCAGATAGGGTGGCCATTTCACCGCGCAATCGTCGTAGCAGGCCGAAACCCCGCCCGCATCCTGGTCGAAAATATACAGGGTCATGCCCTTGGCATCGGCCAGCATGCCCTCTGCTTGCGCAGCAAGACTGGAAGCCAGAATAAACGCCGCACTCAGCGCAGTCAGGTGTTTGCTATATTGCATCACAGATCTCCTTGCGGTCAGACGTTCCGCAGTACGTCGCAGGATCAACCAAGGCAGCCTTGGTCCTGCGAGAGTACAGGGGCGGCGCACCGCGTCCCTGCCTCCTCACCATAACATAGGTTGAGTGCCGCCAGATCAGCCTTTGGTCTGATGATCGGCAGTTCTCGCGCAAGCGTGATGGCGGGTCATTCGGCCGGAAGCACCCGTGGTTTGCCATCCTCATCAATGGCGACAAAGGTGAACAGCCCATGCGTCACCTTCTCGCGCCGCTCTTGCCGATTGCGCAGCACCCAAGCCTCAATCTGCAATCCCATCGAGGTGCGCCCGACCCGCGCAATGCTGACATAGATGCAGAGCACATCGCCCACCTTCACCGGGCGAATGAACTGCATCGCATCAATCGCCACCGTCGCCACCCGGCCCTGCGCGCGGGCCGAAGCCACAATCCCCGCCGCCATATCCATCTGGCTCAGCACCCAACCGCCGAAAATATCACCGTTGTTGTTGACATCGCGCGGCATCGTCAGCGTGCGCAGGGTCAAGTCGCCAGTGGGTTGCTCGGGATCTGGCGGTTGCGGCATGGCCTATCCTTGAATGGGGGGTAAAGGGTTAAGAAACCCTTAACGGGTCATGGTCAACCCATTGTTTATAAACGACTATAAAAGGTCCCGAGTTGGGACCTCAGTTCAACATTCCGCCATCGGAATCATCGCCGGTTTCTTCCAGCAAGCGATCCAGATTCGGCACAATCACATGCCGCTTGCCCTCCAGCACGATCACCCCCTCGCGTTTCAGGGTCGAGATCTGGCGGCTGACCGTCTCCAAGGTCAGCCCGAGATAATCCGCCATTTCCTCGCGGGTCAGCGGCAGATCAAACCGCACCCCCCCCTTTGTTGCCGCCTTCAAAGACGCGTTCCGCCGCGCAATGATCGCCAGCAGCGAGGCGATCTTCTCCCGCGCCGTCTTGCGGCCCAGAAGCAGCATCCACTCCCGCGCGGCATCCAACTCATCCAGCGTCATCTCCAGCAACCGCTGCGAGATATGCGGGGTCGTCCTCATCAGTTCCTCGAACGGCTTCTTGCGGAAACAGCACATCACCAGATCGGTGGTCGCGGTCACATCATAAGCCGCCGTCGCCCGCCCGGGCCGCCCAACGAAATCCGAGGGCAGCAACAATCCCACCATCTGCCGCCGGCCATCCTCCATCGTCTGGGTCAGCGTGGCGATGCCGGTCACCACCGAGGCCACAAACTCCATCCGATCCCCCGACCAGATCACCGGCTGACCGGCCTGAAAGCTGCGGTAATATTTGATCGCCTCCAGTTGATGCAGCTCATCCGCCTCACAACGCGCGCAAACCGCCCGGTGCCGGATTGGACAGTCGCCGCAGTTCAGATCGGCGATCTTTGGGTCATGATGCGACATATCCGGCCTTTCGTTGGGTTGGGGTCGGTTGATCTGGGTCAAGGCATCCCTATACCCATTCTGCCAAACTACGCCTATGACAGTCCATTCGCAACTGACGCAGCTCGGTCTTTTTGATGCGCGCGTGCCCCGCTATACCAGCTACCCCACAGCCCCGCAGTTCAGCGGCGCAGTGGGTCCTGCCGATTTCACAAATTGGATCACCGCGATCCCGGCGAATACCGAGATTTCGCTCTATATTCATGTGCCATTCTGCCGCCGCTTGTGCTGGTTCTGCGCCTGCCGCACCCAGGGCACCCAATCCGATGATCCGGTGCGCGCCTATGCCAAAGTGCTGAAAGCCGAGATTGAGCTGCTGCGCGCCCATCTCGCCCCCGGCATCCGACTGGCCAAGCTGCATTGGGGCGGCGGCACCCCCACCATGCTGCCCCCCGATCTGATCCGCGACCTCGCCGCCCAGATTTTCGACGTGGTGCCGATGGCCGTTGACGGCACCTTCTCGGTAGAGATCGACCCCACGGAAATCGACGCCCCGCGCCTTGATGCTTTGGTCGCCGCTGGTATGAACCGCGCTTCGATCGGGGTGCAGGATTTTGACCCGCAAATCCAAACCGCGATTGGCCGTGAACAGCCTTACGCCACAACCCTCGCCGTCGCCGAGATGATCCGCGCCCGTGGCGTAACCAGCCTCAACGCCGATATCCTCTACGGTCTGCCGCATCAAACCCCGGCCCGCATCGCCGATTCCGTGCAAAAACTGCTGGCTCTGTCGCCCGACCGGGTGGCGCTTTACGGCTATGCCCATGTGCCGTGGGTGAGCCGCCGCCAGCAGATGATCCCCTCTGACGCTCTGCCAACGCCCGAAGAACGGCTGGACCTGTTCGAGACGGCGCGGGCGTTGTTTCTGGCCGATGGTTACGCCGAAATAGGCATCGACCACTTTGCCAAACCCAGCGACAGCATGGCGCAGGCCGCCAAAGCCGGAAAATTGCGGCGGAATTTCCAAGGCTATACCGATGATATTTCGCCGATCCTGATCGGGCTCGGGGCCTCGTCGATTTCCCGCTTCCCGCAGGGCTATGCGCAAAACGCCCCCGCGACCGCCACCCATACCAAAGCCATTCGCGCGGGCCAGTTTTCAACCGAGCGCGGCCATGCCTTTGCCGGCGAAGACACCCTGCGCGGGCGGCTGATTGAGGCGCTGATGTGCGATTTCCACATCAACCGCGCCGAAATTCTGCGCGATTTCCCGGTAACGCCCGAGCGGCTGGAGGCGCTGCTGACCACTGCCGCGCAGGCCTTCCCGCAGATGCTGCTGCTGGATGCCACAGGTCTGTCGATCCCAGAACCAAGCCGCCCCTTGACCCGCATGGTGGCACGCATGTTCGATGCCTACGACCACAGCAAGGCGAAGCATTCGGCGGCTGTCTAGGCCGTCGGTGCAAAACTCTCCACAAACCCGACCATACGCGGCAGGCAATTTCCGCGCAGATCATAGCGCTCCAACGCCACCTTGCGCGCCGCGGCCCGCATCTCGGTGAACCGTTCCGGGTGCGCCAGCCCTTCGATCATCGCCGCCGACCAACCCGGCACATTGAAGAAATCAACCAAGGTTCCAGTCTTGCCATGCTCCAAAGCCTCCATCACCGGCTTGGTGGCCGAGCCGATGATATGGCAGCCCGCAGCCATCGCTTCGATCATCGACCAAGACAGCACGAAGGGGTAGGTGAGGTAAGCATGGGCGCGGGAAACCTTCATCAAGGCCACGAAATCGGGGTAGGGCACCTTGCCCATGAAATGCACGCGGCTCATATCCAAACGGTCGCGCACTTCGGACAGGAAGCGTTCTTTCCAGCCCTTTTCGCCCTTTGGCGCGGCACCATAAGACACCTCGTCGCCGCCCACGATCACCACCTGCGCCTCGGGCCGTGCCGCCATCACCGCAGGCAGCGCCCGCATGAAGGTATGATAGCCGCGATAGGGCTCCAAGTTGCGATTCACAAAGGTCAGAACCTCATCCCCCGGGGTCACCATCCGGCCATTCGGCAAGCTGAACCGCGCCTGCGGATCGGGGGCCATGCCAGAGGTATCCACCCCGTCATGGATCACCGTGATCATTTTGCGCAATGGGCCAGGGTAGGTCGAGGCCTGCCATTCCGTTGGCGACAGCCCCGCATCGGCATGCGCCAAAGCCTGCCCCAGATAGGTGGCGCGGCCTTGGGCGATCATCACCTGATCGAAATTCGCCTCGCCAAATTCGCGGTCAAAGCCAACATCGGCACCGCGCCCGCGATAGTAGAACTCGGCATAGACGATCAGTTTGGCCTCGGGCCAGACCTCTTTCAGAAACAACGTCTCGCCCCAGCCGGAATGGCCGAAAATCACATCAGGCACATAGCCCTTCGCCCGCATCGCCTGCGCTGCCCGCGCCACCGTCACGCCCCGGTCGCTCATCGTGGTGTAGTTGCGGCCCAGCCGGGTGGCGGCAGGGTCCACCGCCTGCGCTTCGTGCTTGTATTTCGCCAGTGGGATCGGCGAGGCGCGATTGTTCGCCGCATCGGTCAGCGCCATGCAGATATGCCCGCGCGCCGCGAGTTCCGGGGCGAGATGCAGGAACTGACCGGGAAAATTCTGATGCACAAACAAAATCTTCATGGCCGCAGGTTGTCTCCGAAAGCCGCCGCCATCAGCGCGCGGGTGTAATCGGTTTGCGGGTTGGCGAACAGATCGGCCCCTAGGCCCGCCTCGACCACATCGCCGTTTTTCATCACCATCACCTTATGCGCCAAAGCCCGGATCACCCGCAGATCATGGCTGATGAACACATAAGCCAGCCCCCATTTGCGCTGCAAATCGCGGAGCAAATCGACAATCTGCACCTGCACGGTCATGTCCAACGCGCTGGTCGGCTCATCCAACACTACCAGTTTCGGTCGCAGGATCATCGCGCGCGCAATCGCGATGCGCTGCCGCTGCCCGCCGGAAAACTCATGCGGATAGCGCGCGGCCATCGCGGGGTTCAACCCGACCTCGGTCATGATTTCGGCCACCATTTCCGCCCGATTGCGCCCCGGCTCCAGCCCATGCACGCCCAAGCCCTCGGCGATGATTTCGGCGGCGGTCATGCGTGGCGAAAGGCTGCCGAATGGGTCCTGAAACACGATCTGCATATCGCGGCGATGGTCCCGCATCGCGCGTGCCTGCAAGCCTTGAATATCCCGTCCCAGCACGGTGATCCGCCCGGTGCTGTCAATCAACCGCAAAATCGCAAGCGCCATCGTGGTTTTGCCCGAGCCGGATTCGCCCACAATCCCAAGGGTTTCCCCCGCCCGCACCGACAGCGACGCCTCATTCACCGCCTTCACATGCCCGACGACCTTGCGCATGAACCCCTGCTGGATCGGAAACCACACCCGCAGCTTTTCGGTTTCCACCACCACCGGCGCATCCAAAGCCACCGGATCAGGCCGCCCCTGCGGTTCCGCCGCCAGCAGCTTTTGCGTATAGGGATGCTGGGGATTGGCAAAGATGTCCGCCGTCAGCCCCTGTTCCACAATCTCGCCGCCCTGCATCACGCACACCCGGTCGGCGATGCGCCGCACGATGCCCAGATCATGCGTGATAAACAGCAAAGACAGCCCTTCGGTCTGCTTCAAATCCGCCAGCAGCGCCAATATCTGCGCCTGAATCGTCACATCCAAGGCCGTGGTCGGCTCATCCGCCACCAACAATTCCGGCCCATTCGCCAGCGCCATCGCGATCATCACCCGCTGGCGCTGCCCACCCGACAACTGATGCGGATAGGCGGTCAGGCGACTTTCAGCGTCGCGGATGCCGACCTTGTCCAGCAGTTCCAGACTGCGCGCCCGCGCCGCCGCCCCGCCAAGCCCTTGATGCAGCGCCAGACTTTCCGCCAACTGCCGCTCGATCGTGTGCAGCGGGTTCAGGCTGGTCATCGGTTCCTGAAAGATGAAACTGATGTCATTGCCGCGCACCCGCCGCAACTGCGCCTGCGTCGCACCCACCATTTCTTGCCCGAGATACTTCACCGAGCCCGTCACCCGCGCGCTATCCGGCAGCAGTCCCACCGTCGACAGTGCCGTCACCGACTTGCCCGAACCGCTCTCCCCAACCAGCGCCACCGTTTCACCCTTGCCGACGGAGAAACTGACCGCCCTTACTGCAGAAATGTCCCGGCCATCCTGACGGAAACTGACATTCAGATTTGAAACCTCCAACACCACGTTCATTGGAAGGTCTTTCTGGGGTCAAACGCATCGCGCACGCCTTCAAAGATGAAGACCAGAAGCGACAGCATGATGGCAAAGGTGAAAAACGCGGTAAACGCCAGCGAGGGCATCTGCAAATTCTGCTGCGCCTGCCGCGACAGCTGGCCCAAACTTGGCAGAGACGCAGGCAAACCAAAGCCCAGATAATCCAGCGCCGCCAGCGAGCCGATTGCGCCCGAGACCACAAACGGCAGCATGGTCAGCGTCGCCACCATCGCATTGGGCAGCACATGCCGCACGATGATCACCAAATCCGGCACGCCCAGTGCCTTGGCCGCGCGGACATATTCAAAATTCCGCGCGCGCAGGAACTCGGCCCGCACGATACCGATCAGCCGGGTCCAGCCAAAGGCGATCATCAGGAAAATCAAGATCCAGAAGCTGCGCTGCCAGACCGAAAACACGATGATGATCACATAGAGATCCGGCGTGCCGCCCCAAATCTCCAACAGCCGTTGGAAAATAAGATCAACCTTGCCGCCGAAATAGCCCTGCACCGCCCCCGCCGCGATGCCCAGCACGGATGTCAAAACCGTCACGATCAGCGCAAAAGCCACCGACAGCCGGAAGCCATAGATCACCCGCGCCAGCACGTCGCGGCTGGTGTCGTCGGTGCCCAGCCAATGCACGGCATCGGGTGCCGAAGGGGCCGCTTGCCCGCCCAAATCATTGATCGTGTTATAGGAAAACGGGATCAGCGGCCAGATGATGCGGCCTTGCTGAAAACCTTCCAGACCGTCGCCGTAGCTGCCTTCGTGAACGCCTGACAAAATGGTGTCCGGCTCATCAAAGCAATCCACCATCCCGCCCGTCACGATCAGGCACTGCACCTCGGGCGCTTTGTAATTCGCCTCGGTGCGGAAGTCGCCGCCATAATCGGTCTCGGCATAAAACTTCAGGAACGGCATCCGCCATTCGCCGCGATACTCCACCAACAAAGGCCGATCATTCGCCAGAACTTCCGCAAACAGCGACAGCCCGAACAGTGCCGCGAACAGCATCAAAGACCAATAGGCCCGCTTGTTGGCCTTAAAGTTTCGCCAGCGCCGCTGGTTCAAAGGGGACAACGCCATCAGCCCCTCCGCTCAAAATCAATCCGGGGGTCCACCCAGACATACATCAGATCCGAGATGATGCCGACGATCAGCCCCATCAGACCAAAGGCAAACAGCGTGCCGAAAATCACCGGATAATCCCGCTCGACCGCTGACTTAAAGCCAAGCTGCCCCAGACCATCCAAAGAGAAAATATTCTCGATGATCAGACTGCCGCCGAAAAACACCCCGATGAACAGCGCCGGAAACCCCGCGATCACGATCAGCATCGCGTTGCGGAACACATGACCATAGAGCACCCGCCGCTCTGACAGCCCCTTGGCCCGCGCCGTCATCACATATTGCTTTTTGATCTCATCCAGAAAGCTGTTCTTGGTCAGCAGGGTCAGCGTCGCAAAGGATGAAATCGTGCTGGCAATCACCGGCAGAGTGATGTGCCACAGATAATCGCCCACCTTGCCCAGCAAGGACAGTTGCGCGAAATTCTCGGAAGTCAGCCCCCGCAGCGGGAAAATCTTCCAATACGACCCCCCCGCGAACAAAACCAGCAGCATCACCGCCACCAGAAGCCCCGGAATGGCATAGGCCGCGATGATCACGCCAGAGGTCCAACTGTCAAAGCGCGAACCATCGCTGACCGCCTTGCGAATGCCCAAGGGGATCGAGATCAGATAGGCCAGCAGGGTCGACCACAGCCCCAAAGTGATCGACACCGGCAGCTTTTCCACCACCAGCCCCATCACGCTTTCAGAACGGAAATAGCTTTGGCCAAAGTCAAAGCGGATGAATTTCCCCATCATGATGAAAAACCGCTCATAGGCCGGGATCATTTCCTTCTGGCAATCCTTGGCCTGTTGCAGCAGCGTGCCTTCATAGCCCGCCGGACAGATGAACCGCGCAAAGCCGAACTCGACCTCCAGCTTGGCCCTAAATTCTGGCGGCAGACCGCGCGCGCCGACGTAACCCTTGCCGCCTTCGGCATCGGTGCCTGCGTCAGCCCCCGCAGCCCCACTCACAGCCCCGATGGAATCGCCCGAGCCTTGCATCCGCGCCTCGATCTGGTCAAACGGCCCGCCGGGGACGAATTGCGTCAGCGCAAAGTTGACCACCATGATGCCGAACAGCGTCGGGATCACCAAAAGCAGCCGCCGAAGGATATAGGCCAGCATCTATTTCAACACGCCCGCAGCTTTCAGCTTGTCGGCCTTGGCTTGGTCAAACCACCAGAACGAAAGCTCGCCCAACGCATAGGGCGGCAGGGTGGCGGGGTGGTCGTATTGGTCGTAATAAGCGACGAAATAATTGTCGTTGAACCAGGCCGGGATCCAGAACCTTTGCGCCCGCAGCACCCGGTCCAAGGACTTCACCACCGTATCCAACTCCTCCCGGGTTTTCGCGGCTTCGACCAGTTCCAGCAGCTTATCCACCGCCGGGTTGGCAAAGCCCGCGCGGTTGCGGGTGGAGTTGTTCGCCGTCACCGAGGCATAGGCCTGCTTCAACTCGCCGCCGGGCTCATACCCGCCATTCACCGCATTGCCCGAGATGATGTCGAAATCGAAATTCGGCGGATCGGTGCGCTGGCTCATCTGCGCGGGGTCGATCATGTTCAACGACGCATCCACGCCCACAGCCCGCAGGTTTTCGACATAGGGGCTCAGCACGCGCTCAAAACTGGGGGTGTCTTCCAGAAACTCCACCGTCAGCGTCTCACCCTTCGTGTTGCGCCGCATCCCGTCCGCGCCCACTTCCCAGCCCGCCTCGTCCAGAAGTTTCGACGCCTTGCGCAAATTCCCCCGATCCATACCCTTTTCCGAGGTCGAGACCGACCCCATCACCGCATCATCACTCAAGATCGACGCAGGCAGCAGCCCCTCATCGACCAAAGGCTGCAACGCGGCGACCTCGCCGGGGCTGGGTGCGCCCGTGGCGGCCATCTGGGTGTTTTCCCAGATCGAATTGATCCGGCTATACAGCCCATAAAACAGCGTCTGGTTTGACCATTCAAAGTTGAACATCAACCCAATCGCTTCCCGCACCTTCGGGTCTTGGAATTTCTCCCGCCGCAGGTTGAACAAAAACCCCTGACCCGAGGCGATATTGCCATTCGGCAGTTCGGTCTTGATCACCGAGCCGTTGCTGAGGTTGCTGAACTGATAGCCCGTCGCCCATTGCTTCGAGGAATTCTCTTGCCGGAAGGTATAAATCCCGGTCTTGAACGCCTCAAACGCCGCGGTGTCATCGCCGAAATATTCATAGCGGATGCGGTCAAAGTTGTTCTGGCCGACGTTCAGTGGATGCTTGGCTCCCCAGTAATCCGGGTTGCGCTTGTAGATGATCTGCTGGCCGGGTTTCAGGCTGTCCAACACATAGGGGCTGGTGCCCAGAAACGGCTTCAGCGTGCTGTCTTCGAGATCGCGCTTGTTGCCCTCGTAATCCGCCTTCGACATGATGGTCAGGCTGCCCGCAATCGCGGGCATATCCCGAAACGGCGTGCCGGGGGTGAAGACGAACTTCACCGTGTAGTCGTCCAGCGCCTCGACCGACTGGAACTTCTGGTTGAACACCGAGCGGTATTCCGCAATCCCCTTGTCGCGGAACATCTCATAGCTGAACACCACATCGGCGGCGGTCATCGGGCTGCCATCCGAGAATTTCACATCGTGACGCAGATGGAAGATCACCCAAGAGCGGTCCTCGGGATATTCCATCGTCTCGCACATCAGACAATAGGCGGCACCAATCTCATCTGCGGGGCTGGTCAGGATGCTTTCGTAAAAGATCGAAGACCCCACCGCCGCGACCCCCTTCACCGAATAGGGGTTCAAGCTGTCGAACGTGCCGGGCGCCCATTCGGAAATCTCGCCACCCTTCGGCGCATCCGGGTTCACATAATCCAGATGCTTGAAGTCGGCCGGGTATTTCAGCGTGCCAAAGGTCGAGATGCCATGCGCGGTGATGATCTTGGCATCCTGTGCCCATGCGGCCCCCGCGCCAAAGGCCAGCACCGCCACCAAACCCGCTTTGATCTGCCGCATCCCCGACCTCCCGCAATCCACCGCTATGCTGCGGCCCATTGCTGCACATGCTAAATCGGAACCCGCGCGGGCCACAAGGCGCGAATGTGTGATCACCACGGCAGCGCGGCTCGCATACCCGTGAAAATGGAAAAGCCGCCCGAAAGAGCGGCATTTCCAGCAATCTCACGCGGATTGACCGGCCTAAGCTTACTTCAAGGTCGCCAGATAGGCGATCACATTGGCGCGGTCTTCGATCTTCGGCAGGCCCGCAAAGCCCATCTTGGTGCCTTTGACATCGGCCTTCGGGTTCAGCAGGAACACTTCGATCAGTTCCGGCGTCCACGGATCGTGGATCGACGCCATGCCTTCCGAATAGCCAAAGCCCTCAACCGAGCCGCGCGCCCGACCGACGATGCCATTCAGATGCGGGCCGGTGCCGTTGCTGCCATCCACCTTGTGGCAAGCTGCGCATTTCTTGAACACTTTCTCACCCGCAACCGCATCAGCCGCTGCGTAGACCTCTGCCCAAGGCGGGCCTTCAGCCGCAGCGCCATCGGCAAGGGCGGCGTCTTCAACCGCAATCGAATAGGCCTGCGCCACTTCCTCGCCGCCGTGGCTTTCAGCCCCGCCGCCGTAAACCGCTTCCCCGGCCCAGGAAATGAACAGATATACCAAAAGCGAGCCACAGACCGCGCCGGTCACCTTGGTCAAAGTCATCGTGTCGAACATGTCGCGCCTTCCTTCGGGTCGTGTTTGGGGCGGCTGCAAAGCCGGAACCTGATTTGGCGTTACTACCCGCTTCCCCCGCCTTCTTTCAAGGTGTAGTAGCGCGACCAATAGCCCCAATGCGGGGCTTTTTACGGCGGAGTGGTCGAAATGTCAGGGCGTATCGCGTTTCAGGGGGAATTGGGGGCCTATTCGCATCAGGCGTGCCAGCAGGCGCGGCCGGATATGCAGGCGTTTCCCTGCACCACCTTTGAAGACGTGGTTGAGCTGACTCGCTCGGGCGAGGTCGAATTGGGCATGCTGGCGGTGGAAAACTCCACCTATGGCCGGGTCGCCGATGTCCACAGCCTTTTGCCGCGCGCGGGTCTGCATATCGTCGATGAAGCCTTCGTGCGGGTGCATGTGAACCTGCTCGGCGTGCCGGGGGCAAAACTGGCGGATGTGAAAGAAGCCCATGGCCATGTGGTGATCCTGCCGCAATGCGCAGGGTTTCTGAAAGCGCATGGCATCAAGGGCAAGGTCAGTTCCGACAACGCCCGCGCTGCCCGCGAAGTCGCCGAAGGCCGTGATGTGACCAAGGCCGCACTGGCCAGCGAACTCGCGGCCTCGATCTATGGCCTCGACGTGCTGGCCCCGCATATCGAAGACCATGCCAACAACACCACCCGCTTTCTGGTGATGAGCCGCACCCCGGATGAGACCCGCCGCGCCGATCAGATGATCACCACCTTCACCTTCCGGGTGCGCAACATTCCGGCGGCCTTGTACAAAGCCATGGGCGGTTTTGCCACCAACGGCATCAACATGACCAAGCTGGAAAGCTATATGGTCGGCGGGTCTTTCACCGCGACCGAATTTTACGCCGATATCGAGGGCCATCCCGACGACGCCCCGGTCAAGCGCGCCTTGGAAGAACTGCGCTATTTCTCAACGCAGGTCGATATTCTGGGCGTCTATCCCGCCGACCGCCGTAGGGACTGATCACAAGCGCTGCCAGAACCGCCGTAGGGTGCGTGATCTCACGCACCTTTCGCCCACCCGTCTCAACTCAATACTTCTTCACCGCCCGATACCGCGCCTCAATCTCACCCGCCAAATGCGCCGCGCGCTGATCAAATTTGCGATCAATCCGCGCCCGCGCCAGCCGCAAAGATTGCAGGAACAACCGCGCGGTCAGGCTGCGCGGCGAGACTTCCAACACCACATGCATCCGGGTGCGCTTGCCGCCCAACTCCATCAGATCAATCGAGGCAACCCCCTCAACCGCCTGCGAAATCCCGGCAAAGCGCAGCAGGGTCGAGGGCTCAATCTGCGTCAGTTCCAGCTCCATATTGCGCGGTTTGCTGCGATAGGAAAACCGCACCGCCCAACGCATCCCCGCCGCCACCGCCCGCAACTTGTCAATGCGCGCCACTTCCGCCCCGCGCCGCATCGCCGCCCGCTCCCAAGCCTCAAAATCCGAGATGATCCGAAACACATCGGCAATCGGCGCCTCAATATCCTGCCTTGTCGCAAACCGCATCGACAGTCCCCCAGCCTTGCTTGTTCTTGTTTTTATCTGCCAACAGGCGCAGCCAAATCGCCAGCGCGCTAGGAATAACGGTCAATCCAGCCGTTCTGCAAGGAAATTACCCATCAGAAACTGCGCAATAGCGCCTTTTCGTCCCGCTTTGATCTTGGGATGCTGCCCCGCCATCACCGCGACCAATTCCTCACGGCTCACCCACAAAGCATCTTCCAACTCGGCAGGGTCCAGCGTGATCGCCTCGGAAGTCGCCTCGGCAATGCAGCCGAACATCAGCGAGGCCGGAAACGGCCAAGGCTGCGACGCCAGATAGCGCACCGCCCCGGTGGTGATCCCGGTTTCCTCAAACACCTCGCGCCGCACCGCCGCCTCCAACGTCTCGCCCGGTTCGACAAACCCCGCCAGCAGCGAATACATCCCCTCGGGCCAAGGCGCTGACCGCCCCAGCAACAGCTTGTTGCCGCGCACCACCAGCATGATCACCACCGGATCGGTGCGCGGGAAATGCTGCGCATGGCAGGTCGGACAAGACCGCTGCCACCCCGCATGGCTCATTACCGATGCCACCCCACAGCTCGAGCAAAACCGATGCGTGCTGTGCCATTGCAGCACCGCCTTCGCCGTAGCGGCCAGTTCCGCCTCCCGCGGCGTCAGCAATGCCATCACGCCGCGCAAATCCTCAAACGCGTGATCTTCCGGCAGGGCAGGGTGGCCTTGCCGCGCCGCATCGACAAAGCCCGCAGGCTGGCTCTCCTCCACCACCTCCGGCTCCCAGCCCGAGATATCAACGGCAAACCGCGCCACGCCCGCGTCCAGCCCCAGAAACACCGGCGCGTCCGCACCCAACACCACGCTCTCCGCCGAAACCCAGCCCAAGCCGTTCTGCGCCACAATCAACGGCTTACCGCGCCAGATCGGCAACACCTGCCCACCCGCCAACAACCCAGCCATCTGCTCTGCATCACTGCGCAAAGCCGCCGCCCGATCCAGACCCGAGCCGCCAAATGTCACCGTTTCCGCCAATCGCATCGCCGCACTCCCGCTTTGCGCCGTTCATCGCATGGAACACCGGACAGGGCAATTCGCCGCACCTCGCGCCAAATCCAGACCATCCAATCAAATATGCAACTTGAAGGCGAAACTTTTCAACGCGCGGCAAATTTCACCTTCCTTTCGGCAGTTTAGGATGAGACGCTAAACCAAGGGGAGAAAATCCTGACACAGATCAGGCCTCTCACTGCGTCGGGAATGGGATTTACGGTGCATTACAGCTTAACGAATGATCGTGGTGCGGTATCGGGCACCTTTGGCGGCCCAGTGATTGATCTGCGCCTGCTTGCGACCTCGGATCTGCATGCCAATCTGCTGGCGTGGGATTATCACACCGGCCGCCCCTGCCTACAGCGGGGGCTCGCCCGCATCGCCACGCTGATCCACAAAGCCCGGTTTGAACGCCCGCAAAACCTGCTGTTTGACAATGGCGATTTTCTGCATGGCACCGTGTTGGGCGATTTCATTGCCGAGACCACGCCGCTGCTGCGCTCGGGCCGCCCGCTGCATGCCCATCCGATGATTGCGGCGATGAATGCGCTGGATTACGATGCGGTGGCTTTGGGCAATCACGAATTTGGCCATGGTCTGGGCTTCCTGCGCCGCTCGCTCGCCGCCACCCGCTTCCCCATCGTCTGCTCGAACCTGTATTTCAAGCCGACCCGAGGCGCGCCGCTCGCCGCCCCTTACCTCATGCTGCACCGCGATCTGCGCGACCGCCACGGCAAGTTGCACCGCCTGAAAATCGGCGTGCTGGGCTTCATTCCGCCGCAAACCACGGTCTGGGAAAAGCGCTATCTGAAAAGCCGCGCCTCGGTCGATGACATCACGGCCTCCGCCCGCCATCTGGTGCCCGAACTGCGCGCGCGCGGCGCCGATCTGATCATCGCGCTGTCCCATTCCGGCATTGGCGAGACCGAGGCAGAACCGGGGGCCGAGAACGCCAGCTCGGCTTTGGCCGAAATTGACGGCATTGATGTGGTGATCGCGGGCCACACCCATCTGACCTTTCCCACCGCCAGCCGCCGCGATCTGGCCGGAAAACCCGCTGTGATGCCGGGATTTTTCGGCTCGCATCTGGGGGTGATCGACCTCACCCTGCGCCAAAACGGCAAGAACTGGCGGATCAGCGCCTTCGGTGCCGAAGCCCGACCCATATCACGGCGCGATCCGGTGACGGGGCAGGTCGAAGCGCTGGTCGCCGACGATGCTGCCATCGTCGAGATCGCCCGTCCGGCGCATGAAGCTTTGCTAGCGCGCACCAATATCGAAATCGGCCACAGCCCGATCCCGTTGAACAGCCATTTCGCCCTGCTGACCCAAAGCCCACCGCTGGCGCTGGTGGCGGCGGCACAGGCGGATCATCTGAGCCGCGTGCTTGAGGGCACAGCGCTGGCCAATCTGCCGCTCCTCTCCGCCGTCGCCCCGTTCAAGGCGGGCGGGCGGGGCGGGCCCGAGAATTATACCGACATTCCCGCAGGCCCACTGCTGGCCCGCCATATCAGTGACCTCTATATCCATCCCAACAGCCTGTCCTGCCTGCGCGTCAGCGGCCAAGACCTATGCGATTGGCTGGAACGCTCGGTCAGCCTCTATCACCAGATCGCGCCCGGAGCGGTTGACTCCGCGCTGATCGACGAGGACTTCCCCAGCTTCAATTTTGATACAATTCATGGCCTTAGCTATGAGATCGACCTGACGGAGCCGCCGCGTTTCAACACCTTTGGCCGGGTGATTGCCCCCGAAGCCCACCGCATCCGCGATCTGCGCTATAACGGCCAGCCAGTGCACCCCGAGCAGATGTTTGCCTTGGCCACCAACAGCTACCGCGCCGCAGGCGGTGTTGGCTTCCCCGGCACCGGCACCGCGCAAGTGGTCTATGAGGGCAGTGAGAACACCCGTGAGGTGCTGGGCGCTTATCTGCGCAGCGGCGCTGTTCCTGCGCCCACGTTCCCCGACTGGCGCTTTGTGCCGATGCCCGGCAGCACGGCGACGCTGGATCTCAACCCCAATGCCGAAGCCCATCTGGCCAAGGTGCCGCATTTGCGGCTAGAGCCGCTCATGCAGCTTCACACCGGCTTTCGCCGCTTTCGCCTGTATCTGTGATCGGCTATGAGACCGGCAGATAACTGGGGCAGATCACCGGGGCTTGCGATGTTTGACGCCATTTTCTTCGACCTTGACGGCACTTTGATCGACACCGAAAGCCTTGCGATGGCTTCCGGTCTGGCCGCCTTTGCCGAATTGGGCCATCCGGTGACCGAGGCGTTTTTGCACCAACTCGTCGGTGTCGATCTGCCGACAGGCGGCAAAATCATCAGCGCCGCCATGCCTGGCCTTGACCACGAGGCGCTGCATCCGCTGTGGCAGGGCGGCTTTCGCGCCGCGATGGATCTGAATGGCCTGAACCTCAAAGCCGGTGCGCTGGATCTGCTGCAAGCCCGCCTGCTGCCGATGGCCCTTGTCACCTCCTCGGGGCGGAGCGAGGCGCATCACAAGCTGGAAATCGCAGGCATCGCCGAAATGTTCGATCTGATCATCACCGTCGATGACGTCACCGCCCCCAAACCCGATCCTGCGCCCTATCTGCTCGCCGCCGAAAAACTCGGCGTGTCCCCCGCGCGCTGTCTGGTGTTCGAAGACAGCGAGACCGGCGCCGAAGCCGCCCACCGCGCTGGCTGTTTCGTGGTGCAAGTTCCCGATGTGGTGCCAAGTCAGGGCCGCTGGGCGCACCATCTGGCCGATAACCTTCTGGCCGGGGCACGCCACGCAGGTCTGGTGATCTAAGCCGCAAAAGTCCCTAAAACCTATCTAAAATTGTCATCCTCTGTGCGCAAATATCTCCGCCGGAGGCATCTGAGACTGGCCAAAGGAGCCTCCGGCGGGAGTATTTCAAAAAGAGCAAATCCTGCGCGGCAAACCCTTAACAAACCGTAAACGCTCAATCTTAACCCATTGAAATTACGTAATTTAGGCCTCTGTCCACGCGTGGGCGCACCCCAAAAAAAGCGGCGCACCTTTCAGCGCGCCGCTTAATCTCTCTCAAACCCGCCTCAGTTCGTCATCAGATAATAGCTGTTCCGCGACGCGCCATTATTCTGCACCGTCACATAGAAATACCCGTTCCAAGCCGGCACGAAATCACAGTAAATCTTGTCCGACCAACTCACATCATAACAAATCGTGTTGCCGCCCTCATCGGTGACCAGCACGTCGAGGTTGGAATCGCCATCCCCCACCACGGCCAGTTCCGCATAGCTGTCGCCATAAAACGGCACTTCCCAGGTATCGGTCTGCCCCGCAGGCAGCCGCGACAAAGTCGACGACGCCCCGCCAACCCGGCCGCGTCCCGCCTCCACCATCGCATCCTCGACCAGCCCCGCCAGCACTTCATCCTCGCCCGCGAGTTCCTTCGCCGAGGCCATCATCGTCGCCGCATCGATCGGCAAATCCTTGCCCTCTGCCTCGCCCGCCAATTCCGTGCCTTTGGTCTCTTTCTTGCGCTCGACCTCTTTCACCTCGACCGACCCCGCCAGCTTCGCCGCCGTCAGAACCGTCAGCGCATCCTTGTTGGCCATGCCAAGCGTATAGAGATCCTGCGCCATCGCCAGCGTCGCCACCGCCCCTTTGGTCCCGGTGGCGGAAGATTTCACATTCGGCCCCTTCGCCGCAGCCGGAGCTTCTGTGGTGGCTGCAGGAGCCTCGGTCGTGGTGGTCTGCGCAAAAGCTGGCAGGCTGAGCGCCACCAAAGCAGTGGTGGCAAGGGCCGGGAAAAATGCTTGCAATGTCATGCTCTGTCCAATCGGTTGGGGCCCCTGCGGGCGATATGCGATGAATTTGGCAGGAAGCCCGCCGTTTGGGAAGTGGGTTCCGCGTGACAAATCGTGTCACATCTGTCGTTCCCGGCCTTCCCCCTCTTCCAGCTTCGGGGTAGCTTGCCTGCAACAAGGGAGACCCCGATGCGCGCGATTTTGGAACGGCTGCTGAGTTTTGATACGGTCAGTTCCAAGCCGAACATCGCATTGATGGGATATGTGCAAGACCTGCTGGCCGAGGCTGGCATCGCCTCCAGTTTGATCCCCGACGCGGCGGGCGGCAAGGCCAACCTCTACGCCACGGTCGGGCCGCAAGGCGTGGCGGGGGTGATGCTGTCGGGTCATACTGATGTGGTTCCGGTGGAGGGGCAGGCTTGGAGCGTGCCACCGTTTGCGCTGACCGAAAAAGACGCGCGCTATTATGGCCGCGGCGCTGCCGATATGAAGGGCTTCGCCGCCTGCGCGATTGAGACGATGCTGCTCGCCTCCAAACGCCCGCTGAAAGTGCCGCTGCATCTGGCTTTGTCCTATGATGAGGAAATCGGCTGCATGGGGGTGCGCAGTTTGATTGATATGCTGGAGACGGCCCCGATCCGGCCCCGGATGTGTATTGTGGGGGAACCCACCGCGATGCAGGTGGCCACCGGCCACAAGGGCAAGATTGCCTTGCGGGCAACTTGTGTGGGCCGGGAAGGCCACTCGGCGCTGGCACCGCTGGCGTTGAACGCGCTGCATCTGGCGGCGGATTTTGTCGGGGTGGTGCGGGGGTTGCAGGCACGGGTGGCGGCGACCGGGCTGCGGGATGGCGATTATGACGTGCCCTATTCGACGCTGCATGTTGGCAAGCTGAATGGCGGGGTGCAGGTCAATATCGTGCCGAATAGTGCGGTGATTGATTTCGAGATCCGCAGTCTGGCCGGGGAGGATACCGACGCTTTGATCGCGGATTTGCGGGCGGGGGCGGAGGCGATTGTGGCGCCCTTGCGGGCGGAGTTTCCTGAGGCGGACATTCGCATCGAACGGCTGTGGGATTACCCCGGTCTGGGCACGGCTTCGGATGCGGCGGTGGTGAATTTTGTGAAATCACTGACCGGGGCGAATGGCACGATCAAGGTGGCTTTTGGCACCGAGGGCGGGTTGTTTGATGCCCGGCTTGGCATCCCGACGGTGATCTGCGGGCCGGGGTCGATGGCGCAGGGGCACAAGCCGGATGAGTTTGTTTCGGTCGAGCAGATCGCGCGATGCCGGGCGATGCTGGCGGAATTGGTGGATCGGTGTGTGGCAGGGTTTTAGAGGTGGTCCCAACTCGGGACCATTTTTAGATGTTTAGAATCAAGTTGTTAGCATCAGCGTTTTAAGGGCTTGTTAACTTTTCATCCGGCTCGCCACGACCAAACAGGCCCGCCAGCGCGCGGCTGGTGGTGGCAGAGGTGCCCGGTCGCGGCAAGGCCACGAAGGGCATCGGGCGCGACAATTCCATCGCGGCCAAACCCACACGGGCGGTCAAAGCGCCGTTCACCACGCCTTCGCCAAAGCGTCGGGAAATCTTGGCAAGCAGGCCGCCAGAGGCGACAGAGCCGATCAGATCATCGGCCAAGGCAATCGCCCCGGCCCCGAGCAGCGCCGAAAACACCCGCCGCATCAGGCGGAAACTGCCCATACTGCCCGATCTGCCACCGTAAATCTCGGACAGCCGGCGGATCAGTTTCAGGTTGGAATAGAGTGCTGTTGCCACATCCGCCAAGGCCAGAGGAACAAAGGCGGTGACGGTGGCGACTTGGCGCGCGGCGGCCTCGACCTCGGTCAAAGCGGCGCGGTCCAAGGGGGCCATCAGTTCGACCTCGGCCAGCGACAGCAAAGCGTCGGCGTCAAACACATCGGCCTCGCGCTCGGCCAGACGGGCGCGGCCCCATGCGGTATCGGCGCGGTCGGCATACAGGCTGGCGAGGCTGGCGACCACGGCGCGGGCGGCTTTCAGATCAGCAGCCACACGGGCTTCTGCGGCGGCGACGCGCAGTTTATCGAGGCGGGCCATGCGGGAGAACGCCATCAGTTCTTTGCCCGCCAGCACCAGCACCACGCACAGCGCAAGGATCAACAGCACGAAGGCGATCCAGCCCAGCGCGGTGTTTTCGCTGAACAATCCGGTGACGAAATTCCACGCTGACACTGACAGCACCAGCGTGAACAGGCTGCCGAACACCCAAAGCGCAAAGCGGGTAAAGCCGGACCCCCGGCGCTGGGCGAGGAAGGCGGCAGTGTGCAACGCGCGGGCGGCCCCGGCATCGGGCACGGCATCGGCCAGACCGGGATCGGCGGCGTCACCGTCAACTTCCTGCATCAGCGGGCCGTGCAGGCGGGCCCGGTCATTTGGGGGGGGATCGTTCAGATGCAGGCTCACAAGCGGTCTCCGATCAGAAACTCGGCGGCACGGTCGAGGCGGATATGCGGCGGGCCTTCGCCGGGGCGCAAAGTGGTGCGGGCGGGGGCGAATGCCATCAGGGCGTAATCGGCATCGAGCCATGTCTCGGCCCCCTCGCGGGCGGGGGAGAGCAGGCGGGTGGGGTCAGAGGGCAGTTGGCCGGGATACATCACCGCTTGTTTGCCATTGGACAAGAGGCGCCCGCGCACGGCGTCAAGGCTCACGCCCTCGCGCAGAACGGTTTCCTCAACGGTGCAGCGCAGGGAGGCCATCGAAATCGCTGCCGTCTGTGCGCCTGCGAAATCGGCGCGGCTGACCGCTTCACGCAGCATCGCCCGCATGATCCCGGTCAAAGCGGCGTGCTGGTGGTGGTGCAAATGATCGGCTTTGGTGGCGGCGAACAGGATTTTCTCGACCCGTTTGCCGCCGAGGATAGAGGTCAGCCAGCCATTGCGACCGGGACGGAAGGCATCCAGCACATCGGCCATGGTGCGGCGCAAATCTTCCACCGCTTGCGGGCCTTGGTGCAGGGCGGAGAGGACATCGACCAGCACGATCTGGCGATCAATCTTGGCGAAATGCTCGCGGAAGAATGGCTGGATGACGCGGGATTTATAGGCATCGTAACGGCGCTGCATTTCCCGCCACAGGCTGTTGCGCGGGGTGGTGGCGGGCAAAGGCAGGGGGGCGAAGGTCAGCACCGGGGAACCCGCAAGATCACCCGGCAGCAGGAAGCGGCCGGGGGTGCAATCGGACCAGCCAGCGGTGCGGGCGGCTTTCAGGTAAGCGGTGAAATGGGCGGCGAGCGCTGCCGCCTTAGGCTCTTCAAGCCGCAGCGCGCCATCCTCGGCGCGGGCATGGGCCATGAAATCCGCAGCCTCGGGGCGTTTGGCGATGCGGTGCAGGCTGTCTTCCGACCATTCGGCGTAGGATTTATCCAGCAAGGCAAGGTCCAGCAGCCATTCGCCAGGGTAGTCAACGATATCGATATGCAGGGTGCGCGGGCCGGCAAAGCTGTTGATGAAACCGCTGGGCCTTGTGCGGAAGGACAGACGGAGTTCCGACACAGCGCGGGTCGATTGCGGCCAGCGCGGATCGTCGCCGGTCATCGCGGCGAGGTGGTCTTCATAGGCAAAGCGCGGCAGGGTGTCGTCGGGCTGCGGTTGCAGATAGACCGCTTCGATGCGGTTTTGCGCCTGCGCTGCCAGTTGCGGCATCCGGGCGCGGTCGAGCAGATTGGCGACAAGGCTGGTGATGAACACGGTTTTACCCGCGCGCGACAGCCCGGTGACGCCGATGCGCAACACCGGTTCATAACCGGTGAGGGCCGAGGCTGCGGCCTCAATTTGCCGGGCAATGCCGTGGGTTAGGCTGGAAAACAAAGCGGATCATCCTGTTGCTTGGGATGAACATAGGGCGGGGGACGGTGCATTGGAAGGCAGGACCCGTTCTGAAAGCATGGACAGGACGCGGCGCATTGGGTAAGCGCGGCATATGCCCAGATATGCCATGCTCATCGACTATGACGGAGGCCCGTTCAACGGCTGGCAGCGCCAGGCCGGGGGGCAGTTGACCGTGCAGGGCGCGATTGAAGCAGCACTCGGGCGGCTGGAGCCGGGGCCGCATACGATTGCCGCCGCCGGGCGGACGGATTCCGGGGTGCATGCCACAGGACAGGTGGCGCATTGCGATTTGGGCAAGGACTGGGACCCGTTCCGGCTGGCCTCGGCGCTGAACGCGCATCTGCGCCCGCATCCGGTCGCGGTGCTGGCGGTGGTGCGGGTGGGCAACGATTTCCACGCAAGGTTCTCGGCGCGGGAGCGGCGCTATCTGTTCCGGCTGGTGGCGCGGCGCGCGCCTGCGACGCATGACCGGGGCCGGGTGTGGCGGGTGCATTCGTCGTTGGACATTGAGGCGATGCGGGCGGGGGCAGCGCATCTGATCGGCAAACATGATTTCACCACGTTCCGTTCGACCTATTGTCAGGCGGCCAGCCCGGTGAAAACGCTGGACGAGGTGTCGATTGTCGAGGTGCCCTATCCGGCGGGGGTGGAATACCGCTTCACCCTGCGGGCGCGCAGTTTTCTGCACAACCAGGTGCGCTCGATTGTAGGCTCTCTGGAGCGGGTTGGGGCGGGGGCTTGGGAACCCGATCAGGTGAAACTGGCGCTGGAGGCGATGGATCGTGCGGCCTGTGGCCCGGTGTCGCCGCCGGATGGGCTGTATATGACGGGGGTGGGCTATCCGGTGGACCCGTTCACTGAAGCTTGAGGGTGCGAGCGGCACTGGCCAAGCCGGAGGCTGGCCCCCGGCTTAGCGGATGCAGCGCGCAGCGGCTGCTAGACCTACCCGGCTCGGTCGCTTATCAAGGGTAAAAGCATTGGAGCCCGCATGACCCTTCCTGATCTGTTCCTCAGCCAACTGTCTGATCCGTTTCGCATCGGGCTGCTGATTGCACTGTTCATCACCATGCTGCGCACGCGGGCGGCTTCGGGCATCTGGGTGCCTCTGGCGGCGG
>CAYLYV010000045.1:0-29052 GCA_964387655.1 uncultured Cypionkella sp.
CGGTCGTCGCCCATGTCGGCCTGATCCCGTCCTATATCACCTGGACCGGCTGGCGCGCGGTCGGCAAGACCGCCACCGAGGCCCGCGCCGTCTGGGATCACGTCAAGCAGTTGGAAGCCATCGGTTGCTTTGGCGCGGAACTGGAGGTCGTCCCCGACCGTCTGGGCGCGGCGATCAGCGCCAACACGCCGATGATCATGCTGGGCATGGGCGCAGGCCCCGGGGCCGATGCGCAATATCTGTTTGCCGAGGATGTTTTGGGCCAGACCTCTGGCCACAAACCGCGCCACGCCAAGACCTACCGCAACTTCTCGGCCGAATTTGCCCGCTTGCAGGGTGAACGCATCGCCGCCTTCCGCGAGTTCATCGCCGATGTGAACACGGGTGCCTATCCGCAGCCGCAGCACAACGTTGCGATATCTGACACGGAATTCAACGCTTTCAAAGCCGATCTCGGCCTTTAACCCACAGGGACGAACATGCTCAACGTAGCCCTTCTCGGCGCTGGCCGCATCGCTGGTGTCCACGCCACCGCAATCTCAACCAATCCCGGCAGCCGCCTTGTCGCGGTGGCCGATATCAACACCGCTGCGGCGGAAAAGCTCGCAGCGCAATACGGTGCCATGGCCCGCAGCACCGATGCCATCCTTGCCGATGCCAATATCAACGCCGTGCTGATTGCGACCTCCACCGACACGCATTCCGACCTGATCGAGCGTGCGACCGCCGCCGGAAAAGCCGTGCTCTGCGAAAAGCCTGTCGATCTGTCGCTAGCGCGTGCCCAAGCCTGCCAAAAGACTGTCGCCGCCAATGGTCGCCCGGTGATGATCGGCTTCAACCGCCGTTTTGATCCCAACTTCGCTGCCCTGAAAGCTGCTGTTGATGCGGGCGAGGTTGGCAAACCGGAGCTGCTGTCCATCACCTCGTTCGACCCGGCCCCGCCGCCAGTGGCCTATATCAAGGTCTCAGGCGGATTGTTCCGCGACATGATGATCCACGATTTCGACATGGCGAATTTCATCATGGGTTCTGCACCAGAAACCGTCACCGCCGTTGGGTCCTCCATCGTCGATCCCGAAATCGGTGCAGCTGGTGATGTTGATACCGCCGTCGTCACTTTGAGCTATTCAGATGGTCGCATCGCTGTGATCAAAAACTCCCGCCGTGCAGTATATGGCTATGACCAGCGGCTTGAACTGCTGGGTTCAACCGGGTTGTTGCAAGCCCACAACATGCTTGAAAACACCGTGGTTAAATCGACCACCGCAGGCGTCACCGGGGCCAAGCCGACCTATTTCTTCCTGGAACGTTACATGCCCGCCTACGCTGCGGAATGGGCAGCCTTTGTGAAAGCCGTCAATGCCGGCCGCGAATTGCCCGTCACCCTGGCGGACGGCGTCGCGGCGCTGGCAATGGCCGAAGCGGCCACAATGTCGCTCAAAACAGGAAGTCCAGTCACTTTGGCGAGCATTTTGGGGTAAATGGTGCCCATGCTATATCCGCCGTTTTCGTGCGTGGCGCGAACGGCGGCTTTGCTGCATTGCGTGACTTTCTCTGCGCCTCCTCCGAGGTCCGCTTACCTCCCTTTTCGTATGAAAGGGCATTTCATCGTTATCAGCCGTTTGCGCCAAGTCCCCGGGTTCAACTCCGCAGTTCGAACTTTCCGCGGACTCAGCGCTCACCGCTTCGTCGGAACACGAACTCCGGCAGAATGGTCTCCCATTCGCTGCGCTTAATGGAAGTCTGGTAGGCTTCCGTGCTGTCTGCCTTGCGCCAGCGGACGATGGCGCCGACCTTGCCCGAGACAAAATGGGTGCTATCGGGCGGCGACCAGTTTCCCGCCATGCGGCCGAGCACGCGTCCTTGCGTGTCGAGAACCATCCATTTTGCCACGCGGCGCTCCAGTGTCACCGTGTCTTCGATCTGTGCTTCGGCAATGGCGACAAGCGTTTGGTTTGTCTCGGGGAGGCGGCCGGCATAGGACAGATCGACCGACCCCATGTCTGGCAGCTGATATTGGTCGGGCTCGGGCCGGTCGGAAGGTCGACCTGCCTCGACCGGGCGCAAAAGTTCGCTCTCGCTGTCAGCACGGACGAAGGTATGAACCCCGCGGGTCACCACGGCAAGGCTCTGGCGCGCGCGGGTCATCGCTACATAGAAGAGCCGACGTGGAGCCTCTCCATCTTCGCCCTTCGAGAGCGCTTGCCAGCCGCCGTTCAGGATCACCACGTGGTCGAATTCCAGGCCCTTTGACCGGTGGGCTGTGAGGAGCAAAAGCCCGCGCTGCGTGCCTCTGACGTCTTGCGCCCATTCCGCCAGCCATTCCAGCGCGTCGGGAACAGGGATCGTCCTAGGCCCAAGTTCGCGGGCAAGGTCCGCGACGCCTTCGGCAATCAGATCGACCCAGCGCGTGTGACGCTGCTGGTTCAAGACGTCGAGGATGTCCTGAATCGTGAGCATCGCAGTTGGTCGCTGCCACAGACCAGCAATCAGATTTTGCAGCTCGCGGAGCCGCCAGACGCTGGGGAGCTTTTCGTTGGCCATCTCGACCTTAAGCCCAAGCTTTTCAGCATAGGCCCGCACCGGCCCAAGCCGCCGCCAGTCGCGCGAGATGATCGCCGTGCGCGACCAGGAGAAATCCGGATCGAGGTGGGAAAGTCGAACCAGCTCGTCCACCGCTGCCACCCCTTGGGCTACATCATCCCCCGGCACGTCAAGGAATTGCACACGTCCCCGTGCCACGGGATCGTAGGTTGCCATGGCACCGCCGCCGGGGTGGAGGCTGCGCAGCTTGTCCACCGTGATCGGGTGGCCGGCCTTCATCCGCTCCTGCGCAAGCTCGATCACCTGGTTGGCCGCGTCGATGATATAGCGGCTCGAGCGGTAGTTCTCGGTCAGGAACTTGGGCTTGGCGCGATAATCCTCTTCGAAGCGGCGGATGAAGGACACAGAGGCCCCGGTGAAGGCATAGATATTCTGGTCGTCGTCCCCCACCGCAAAAAGACTGAGGCGCTGGTCCGGGTCCTCGAGCGAGCGCCCGGCCACAGCGGCAATCAGGGCATATTCTTCGGGGCCGATATCCTGATATTCGTCGACCAGAATCCACCGGTAGCCCTGGATCAGGGCCTCTCGTTGCGCCTCGGCCTCGGCGCGGCTGAGCCCTTCACCTGTGATCAACCGAACGGCATCACGCAGGATGGCGTCGAAATCGCGGGTCTCGGCGGCACCGCCGGCAAAACTTGCTCCCACCAGTCGCATGGCAAGCGCGTGGCAGGTGGAAACGTTAACCCAAGCGGCGTCCTCGCCGACCAGGTGGCGCAGGCGAGCACGGATTTCGGCCGCGGCGTGCCGGTTGTAGGTCAGGACGAGAATTCCATGCGGATTTTCGCGCCGGACGCGCAGCAAATAGGCGATGCGGTGCACCAGCACGCGTGTTTTGCCCGATCCGGGACCGGCAAGAACGAGAACGTTTGTCTCGTCTCGGTCATCTGCCACGATGTCCTGCTGGGTGGGGTTGCCGAGGTCCTCCACGATCTGCTTCCACGCCCGACCCGTAGTTTGGCGGCGGATTTCCACGCTGCGCCCCGGCATCCAGCGCCGCAGGAAGCGGTCTTGATCCAGCGTGAAATAGTCATGTGAAAGACGCTGTGCCTCCTCGATCCGCTCCAGCCCTTTTTCGGCATAGGCAGCCATGACATGGGTCTGCAGCGTCTGTTCGCGGTAATGGTCCTGCAACGGCAGGAAATCCTTGGCCGTAAAAGGCGCACGCTCGGGGCTGAGGTGGATCGTCATGGCCGAGCGGAACACCGTCAGCCCCTTGCCGAGTGTCAGCACCTGCTGTTCGTGCAGCCACAGCAAGGCACGCTCCATCAGCTTGGTCATGTCTTTGACGCCGGATGTCTTGATGACCGCATCCCCATTCAACACGGCACAGAGGTCGCCCAAGGTGGTTTCGATCTGGATGTCCTTGCCCTTGGTGCTGATCGTGACCTTGGAGACGAGAAACTCCAGGAGCCGCTCTGCCGCCATCCAGCGCAGGGCGGCGGTCTGGTCCACCACTCGCCAAGATCGCTGCAAGACAATCTCAAGCGTCTTCGACGACAACTTTCTCAGCCGTATATTGCCTTGGCCGCCGTCCTCGTCGCGCCCGTCGCGTTCGATGCTGCGCATGAGCCGCTCTATGATGTGCGGACCGGCACCGGCATTGCCCATCTCCCGCATCTTCTGGCTGGCGACCGCCAGGTCCAGCAAGGCACCTCCACACGCATCGCCCTGTGGCGCCATTTCCCGCATCGTGCCGATCAGCGCGCCCTCCAACGCCCGCGCTGCCGCGAAGCGTTGCCGGGAGGCATTCTCGATCCCGACGTGGATTTGCACGGTTATGGCAATAGCGTTTCGCGCAAGGCCCATGGTCTCGAGGTCAGCCATCGCCTTGGAAAGCCCGCGATGGGTCAGGCCCGCGATGCCGGTCAACTCGTCGGTCGAGATGCCTTGGTCGGCGGGCGTGTTCATCAGGTGGCGGACGATGTTCAATAGCTGTTTGCGACGCGCGCCGGTGATCTGTGCGTGATCGAGCAGGACTGATGCCTCGTTCAAGGTGTGCACCATCAACGAAGAAGGAAAGACCTGCACCCGGTTCTCTTCGCGCGAGACAAGGGTTGCCTCTTCCAGCCAGGACACTGCCGTCTTGACCCGCGTGTCTTCCGTGGCGCTGTCGCGCTGAAAATCGCGGTCCTTTTCCTCGCGCACGATCTCGCCTGCGGTGGCCACCACCTTGCCACCATTCCGTCCCTGCTCGTCGATCCGGCGCAGCGCCTTGAGGATCGCGCCGATCTCATGCCGCTCCAGCCGCGATCTTGCCGCCAAGGTGAACTGCCGCTCGACATCGTCAGTGTGATACAAAAGCACGCAATCGGCGGGCATCCGGTCCCGCCCGGCCCGCCCCGCCTCTTGCAAGTAACTCTCCAGCGAGCCAGGAATGTCTGCATGGATGACCAGCCGGATATCGGGCTTGTCTATCCCCATCCCGAAGGCATTGGTGGCCGCGATTACCCGCAACTCCCCCACGCGGAAGGCTTCCTGCACGGATCTCTTGTCGTCAACGGTCAGTCCGGCGTGGAAATGGGTGGCGGCCAGTCCCTGAACCGTGAGAAAGGCCGCGACCCGCTCGGTCTCCTTCCGCGTGGCACAATAGATCACCGCGCCGGAGCGTCCTTCGGGCAGGCGCTCCTGAATGACCGTCAGGATATCGCCGAGCTTGCTCTCCTTTCGCGTCGCCAGCACGGAAAACGACAGGTTGGTCCGTGTCGCACCACCGTCGAACAGGCCAAGATCGATGCCCAGCCTGTCGCGGAAATGGTCGGTGATGTCGCGCACCACCTCAGGCTTGGCGGTGGCGGTCAGGCACAGCACCGGCGCGGTCGGCTGATCGCCGGAAAATTCGCGGATGAAGCGACCGATATAGCGGTAATCGGGCCGAAAATCGTGCCCCCACTTTGAGACGCAATGCGCCTCGTCGAGGACCCAGAACCCGACCTCGCGCTGTTTCAGGACCGAACGCACCGAGACCGAGCGCAGTTGCTCGGGAGAAATCAGCAGAATCGCTGCCTGACCCAGGCGGACGCGGTCGAGCGCCTCTTGCCGCTCGGGCATCGACAGCATGCCGTTGATCGTCACGGCCGAAGAAATTCCCGCCCGTTCCATGCCCTGAACCTGATCGGCCATCAGCGCAACGAGGGGAGAAACGACCACCGTCAGCGCCCCCGTCTTGTCATAAAGGCTCAGGGCGGGCACCTGATAGCAGACCGACTTGCCCGTGCCCGTGGGCAAGATGCCGAGCACATGGGAATGCGCCATGGCTTGTTCGACGATGACCTCTTGCAGCGGGCGGCCCTCGGCGTCGCTCGGTTCCGGGCGGTAGGCAGGGAAGCCGAACCACTTCGCCAGCGCTCCTTTAGGATCGTTCATCGTGGCGCACCACGCGCAAGAAGGTGTGCCGCAGTTGGTATCGCGCAACTGGCGGACAATCAGCGCCGCCTGTGGAAAGGAGGCCCGCACCCACGGCGGCATAACAGATTCCCCGCCCGAGACCGAGATCCATGCGAGGGCATAGGCCATTGGCCAAGCCAACTTCGAATCCTTCAGTGCCTCCAGCGTCGGGCCGATCTGTGCGCCGCAGGCCCGCCGCTCCAAGAGCCTATGGATCGCCGCGATCACCACGCCCCGATCGGGCGCGGTGGCATTCCGAACGTGCTGAAAGACCGCATTGAAGCCCTCCGAACCATCCGTCCGGGTGACAAGATGGTGCCAGGCCAGCAGCAGATCGGGCGGCTGTGCCTTGAGTGCCTTGATCTGGTTGGCCAGCACGTCGAAGACCAGGCGGGCATCCAGCTCGGGGTCGTTCACATGGCCAGCCTGCAAGCGCCCGTCGTGATGGTGTTTGACCAGATGATGATAGGGATTGCGCGGAAAGGCCAAGGGATTCAGCCACAGCGTGTCAATGGGCGCCATCATCTTGTCGCGCAGCCTTGGCCGAGCGGCGAGCAGGTGCACGATATCGTGACGCAGAATGTTGTGGCCGATGATATGGCTGGTCGTCTTCAGCGCCGCTTCGAGCTTGTCTAGTGATTGCTCAAGCCGTCCTTTTCCGGCGACGACCGCGGGGCCGGACCCATCGCGAACGGCGGCCAGGTCGAAGATTACTGCTTTCTTCGGATCAACTTCCAGATCCACTGACAGGCAACGCTCCAACAGGGGCAGCTTGTCTTCGGATCTTGGGCGCAAGAAGCTGAGAAAAGGCATGTAGTCCAGTCACATAATAATCAGATGATTGTCCCAGTGTTATGGCACGCTTAGCCGCCGGGCAACATAATTGCCCACCCATAAGCGTGGGGGGGAACAATTGTCGGACCTAGGGTCCGTGTCATTCGCGCGGGGGAGCTCGGGGAAAACAGCTTTCCGGCGCAGGCGAGCTCGGCGTTGGATTTTGTCGATGCAAGTCAGGCTGCACATTATTGGATTTCCGACCGATACTTGCCGGTCAAAACCCCGCATTCTGCACGAGGGATACAGCGCCCCGGTACGCGTCACGCTGCATCGTGTGCGAGACAACATAGCGACAGAAGCGGTCGAACAAGTAGCTTCGGGTCTGTCGGTCGCCTCCGGTGTTCTGGGACATACAGACAAAGTAAACGACAAAAAAGCACTATATGCGCTCGATTGGGAAAGCCGCCATGACCCAATTAGCTGGACTGGTTGAGACAGCGCAGGGGCCACAGACCAGGCTAAAACTTTGAGACCAGGCTAAAGCTTTGACCGCAGCCGCCTGTCGCCGTATCTCGCTGAAAATGCTCTAAATTCCGCACGCCGTTGAAAACGGGTAGACAGCATTCCCACGGGTGAAGTCACCCACACTCAACGGTTTCCGCCTTTCGCCGCAACCGCCGCCGAAACAGCCCAAAAAACTGCAACGGCGAATTCTTAGCCCTAGGGCGTCTGCTCATCTTTTAGGGCTTGCCCAAAGATGTTCTCGCGGTACCAGCGCAGATTTTCGGGATGCGGGGCGTAGTGGGCATCAACGGGTTTGAGGAGCCTGCCACTGGGGTGCAGCAGGCGGGGCACGTTGCCGTCAAAGGGCAGATAGCTGCCTAGAGTCAGGACCCATAAATTTGCTTGAGCGACGGTTCGCGGCGTTATTCAAACTCCCAAAGTGGGGTGGCATCATGAGCGATCTTTTCTGGTTGTCGGAAGCACAGCTGGACCGCTTGCAGCCGTTCTTTCCGAAGTCGCGTGGCAAGCCGAGGGTTGACGATCGGCGGCTTCTGAGCGGGATAATCTTCATTCAGCGCAATGGGTTGATGTGGAAACACGCCCTCGCGGCTTATGGCCCGCCGAAGACGTTGTATAACCGCTGGAAGCGATGGATCCGAACGGCTTTTGAGGGCCATCAGGTTCGACCGCTCGACGTTTCATCACAAATCCCGCCGCACCCTCTGCCCAGCAGCGGTTTGCTGGTAAATCGCGCGAGGGGATCAAGCCGCCGTCGCGAAGCGGATCAAGAAAATCTGCGAGACGCGCGTGCGCCATGGCTATCGCCAGACCCATGTTCTGCTGGACAGCCGAAGGCAGCCCGCAGCACCGCACCGTAGCTGATGCCGAGCGCCGCCCGATACTTCAATCTGGACGCCGGTACCGAGGCCAGACGCTTTGCGACCTCTTCGACGCTCAACACCACTGGCTTAGTATCCCACAGCACGATCTACCCGAAGCCGCCACTGTAAATCGGTGCAGCCAAAGGCCATACACAGTGATCAATCCAGGACTAGCAATTTGCCCACCGGGACCAAAGTTTTCGCCAAGACGAGCGCATCGGGGCACGCTTCGCTTTTGCTACGTCATCGCCAATCCAACGGGTTCCGGAGCCAGCGTCTCGCCAGCCGACAGTAGCAAGTCTTCACGAAACTGATCCGCCACAAGCTGCACCCCGACCGGGATAGACCCCATGGAGCCAGTGGCAACGGTCAGGCCTGGCAAGCCCATGAATGGGATGGCAATCATCGTGAGCTGTGCCTCCAGCACCGCATCGAACGCGGCGGGCGAGGCGATGTCGCGGTGATTGAGGAACGGCAATTCACCCGACACCGGGCACAGCACCAGCGGCCATTCCGCCAGAAAGCTCCGCCACAGCCGGGTGAGGCGCGCGCGCGCTTTCAGTGTGGCCATCATGCCGAACAGGTCGATCTCGGGGCAATGGCGCGCCATCTGTGCATAGACGAAATTCGCGTCCAGATCGTTTTCGGCGCGCAACGCGGCTGTGCCGTCCTGTCGGAACTCGGCTATCCACAGCCGCAACTGCATGTCGCGCGCCTCGCGCAAGGGCGGCGGTGGCACCTCTTCAACCTGATAGCCCGCGTCGCTGAGTTTGGCTGCTGCGGCACGCAGCGCATCGCGGACTGGCTGGGCCACCGGCATGCCATCGGGCGCCTCAACATAGGCCACTCTGCGCGCCACATCGGCACCCCGCAGCGGCATCGGCTGCCACCAAGGATCTCGCATGTCCCGAGCAGCCATTGCAGCCAGTGCAAGGCGCAGATCCGGGATGGATCGCGCCAACGGTCCGGACACCGCCATCAACTGCCCGCCGATCAGCCGATCTCCGGCGGTCGCATTGAAGCCGGGAACGCGCCCCAGCGACGGGCGCAGGCCGTGCACGCCGCAGGCATAGGCCGGATATCGGATCGACCCGGCAATGTCGGTGCCATGGCCGATCGCCCCCATGCCCGACGCGACCGCGGCCCCGGCCCCGCCGGACGACCCACCCGGCGTCAGGGTCTGGTCGCGCGGATTTGTCGTCGCGCCGTGCAAGCTGTTGCGGGTGAACCATCGCAGCGAAAAGGCGGGGGTGTTCGTGCGACCCACGACAATCGCGCCCGCTTTACGCAAATTGGCCACCACGGGGCTGTCGACCTCTGCCCCCAACCCGGCTTGGGTGCGCAGACCGTTCGTGGTGGCAAAGCCAGTCTGATCGACATTCACCTTGATCGTCACCGCGATGCCGGTGAGCGGTCCCGGAACCTCGCCACGCGCCAGACCGATGTCCGCGGCTTCTGCTGCTGCAAGAGCCTGCTCATCCATCCGCTGCACAATGCTGTTCAGCGCTGGGTTCACGGCCTCGATCCGTTCCAGGACCGAAGCAACAGCTTCCTTGACGGAAATCCGCCGCTCGGCAATGAGAAGCACCAGTTCGCTTGCAGTCAGTTTCCACAGCTCGGTCATATGATCTTTCCGCTAAGGCCAGCCACTGCTCAGATGCCGGCCCGGCAAAGGTAGGATGACAGTCCAATCCGAGCGCGACAACCGGCAAAAACTGGCAAATTCTGGCGCGTTTAGGTCTGGCGGGGTGGCGAGGGACAGGTGGTCACTTAGGGCAATTATACTGCTGTTGGTGCCGGACGGCCCGTAGCCGACGTTCGGGCCCACATGCCGCCAAGGAGAATGTTGGGGAGCGGCCATCCAGCCTCCCAGCAAAACCACAGCCAAAGCGAAATCATCCAAGTTCCGGTTGGCACTGCGGAGACCGCCGAATATGCGCGGCCTCCCAGAATGCCAACGACAGTGGCATTCGCGCCCTGCATGGAAGATTGGCCTGCGGCATGGCCGGTAGCCAGAGGCACTTAGGCTTCCGCAAACCCTATCAAAAAAGCGCGCGAGGTTAACTCGCGCGCAGCCTGTTCAGATTGTGCCTGCTGCCATCTCACTGGCGATATGGTCGGCCTGACGGATCGCCAGCGCCACAATCGTCAGCGTCGGGTTTTCCGCAGCCCCGGTGGTGAACTGGCTGCCGTCCGAGATGAACAGGTTGGCGATATCATGGGTCTGCCCCCATTTGTTCACCACACCCAGTTTCGGGTCTTCCGACATCCGGTTGGTGCCAAGGTTGTGGGTGGACGGATAGGGCGGTGTGGGGAACGCCCGCGTGGCCCCCACTGCCTCATACATCGCAATGCCGCGCGCGTAGGCGTGGTTACGCATGGCAATATCGTTCGGGTGGTCCGAATAATTCACGTTGGGCGCGGGCAGACCGAACTGATCCTTGGCCTCGGCGGATAGCGTGACGCGGTTGGTTTCTTGCGGCAGGTCTTCGCCGACAATCCACAGTCCGGCCATGTTCTCATAGCTGTCCAGACCCGTTGTAAACTCGCGCCCCCAAGCGCCCGGATCAAGGAAAGCCGCCATGAAGGGCAGGCCAAGGCTAAGCGTTTCCAACTCATACCCGCCGACAAAGCCGCGTTCCGGGGCGTGATGCGCCTCGTCCTGCATGATGCCCGCCATCGTGGTCCCGCGCCACATCCGCACCGGCTTGTCGAACACGCCGTAAACCGAACCTGTGACGTGGCGCATGTAATTGCGCCCGACCTGATCGGAGGAGTTGGCAAGCCCGTTCGGGAACATATCCGACGCCGAGTTCAAAAGCAGGCGCGGGCTTTCAATCGTATTGCCCGCGACGCAAATGATCCGCGCCTTCTGGGTCTGCAAGGTGCCATCCTTGTCGAAATATTCGACCGCAGTCACCTTGCCCGTATCGTCATGGAGGATCTTGGCGACATGGCTGTGGTCGCGCACCTCAAGGTTGCCGGTCGCTTCGCCCTCGGGAATGTCCGTGTAGGCGGCCGACCATTTCGCGCCCCATTTGCAGCCCTGAAAGCAGAACCCGGTCTGCTGGCAGGCGACGCGGTTGCCCGTCTCATCCGACGACTGGATTGCCATGCGTCCGGTGTGAACCTTGGTATAGCCCAAAGCCAAAGCGCCCTTCTCGAACACTTTGTAATTGTTGCTGCCGGGCAGGCCGGGGCGATTACCGGTGCGGGTCACGCCCAGCTTTTCCTCGGCCTTGTCATACCACGGCGCCATTTCGGCACCATCAATCGGCCAATCGAGCAGGTTCGCGCCCTCGACCTTGCCATAGTTGGTCAGCGCCTTCCATTCGTGGTCCTGAAACCGGATCGACGCGCCTGCCCAGTGGGTTGTGGTGCCACCAACGGCCTTGACGATCCATGTCGGCAGGCCCGAGAAGTCTTTCGCCACCCGCCAATCACCGCTGGTGGTCCGGGTATCAGTCCAGGCAAGCTGCCCAAAACTCGCCCATTCATCGTTCAGATAATCCTCGGGCAGATAGCGCCCGCCTGCCTCCAGCGCCACAACCTTGACGCCCTTTTGCGCCAACTCGTTCGCCAAAACACCGCCGCCCGCGCCGGTGCCGATGATGACGACCACGGAATCGTCGTTCAGATCAAATTTCGCTACCATGTGTTCGTCCTCCCCTTACAGCCAAGCAATGTCGTTGAAGCCGCGGTCGATGTAACCGCCCTTGCTGAAGGACTCGCCCTCATAGCCAAAGATTGGCCATATCTCTTTCTGGTTATAAAGCCCGGTCACCAGACCAGCCCGAACGGTCTGGAAGAACGCACCTGTCTCAACCGCTTGCAGAACCTTCACGCGGTCCTTCTCCCAGCCAATCGCCAGATACGAGGCATGACCCTGCGCAACCGCCGCCGCGTTCAACTCGTCAATCCCGGCGGCAACCATGTCTTTGCTGTCTTCGGCGTCATAGCCTTTGACTGCGACGGCGTAATATTGGTCTGCAACCTTGTCATGCGGATAGATGTCGCGCGCCATTTGCAACAGGGTCGCCATCTGGTCCGGCGTGATCACCGCAACCTCCAGCGCCCAAGCCGCGTCCGGTGCCGCGATGAAACCCGCGCCCGATACCGCCAGCGCCCATGTTGCCATGGAGCGTGACAGCAGCGTCCGCCGGGTCATGCCCTTCAATTCGTCATGTTTCATGTCATCCTCCCTTGAGTGCGTAATGGCTGCGAACTCCCCCCGCAGCCTTGCGTCAGTGCGTCAGAGAAACCTCCCGCCGCGCTGTAAAACTTCGATCTGATAGCCGTCCGGATCGGCGATAAAGAAGAACCGTGCCACCAGCACATCACCGTTCTTGAAGTCGACAAGCTTGCGCGGGGCGAGGCCCGCCGCCGTCATCCGCGCGTGTTCGGCGTCAAGATCATCCACCGACACCGCAAGATGACCGTAGCCATCGCCCAGAGCGTAAGGCTCGGCGCGGTCTTTGTTGACCGTCAGTTCCAACTCGAACCCGGTCTCCGCGTTGGACATGTAGATCAGCGTGAAACCCGGAAAATCCAGGCGATCCGCAACCGACAGCCCAAAGGCGGTTTGGTAGAACTGAACCGAGCGCGCTTCTTGCAGCACGCGGATCATGGAATGTATCGCCTTGGCCATCATCTCTCCCCAACCTGTCCGGCTTTGGTAAGATTACTGAACCAATTTCAGCTTGGGGTAGTAGCCACCTACTACAGCGAAATTTTATTGCTATTCCGCCGCAAACTGGGTCTGGGCCTGATCGGGCATCTGGTCCAACTCGCCCAGATGTATGGTGCAAGCACAGCGCAGAAACGAGGTAAAGTTGGGGGCTTCGCCATGCTGTTGCAGCACTTCGGAATGCAGTTTTGACAGCAACGCCGGAGTGGTCAGACCCTGTTTGGCCGCCATCGTATCAAGGATGCGCCAGAAAGCGCGCTCCAACCTGACACTGGTCGACTGGCCGTTCAGCCGCAGACGGCGGGTGATCGATTCATAGCGGGTCGGGCTTTGCCCGGCGAAGATCTGGCACATCAGCTTATTTCTCCCATCTCAGGCTAGGGTATACGGGGCCGAGTCGTCAACGGTGCCGAAATCACCGGAGCAAAAGGGCCGCGCCTCTCGGCACAGCGTGAGGATAGGCGCTAGACCCCAAATCTTGATCTCATTTGACGATCATCGCATGATGTTGGTTTATCGGCACCAGCGGCGCAGTGGGTATCAACTTTCTGAGAGAGAGAGCGACTGGTCCGGATGCTGCGAAAGCGATGCCGCATCCACGAGGGGCAGGTTTCCCCCCCGCGTCGCCCACCGCACCAGAGACGTGATCGGCCCAAACCGGACGTTCGACCTTCCCAGGTCGACGCCCCCGATCGGCTATTTTTGTTTGCTGCAGCGAGACGCACACGGCAATGTCGGCGGTGCGGGACCTTCCGGTCGTTCGCTGCGAGAACGCAGTAGCCTTTCGCCGGTGCAAATTCTTAGCAGGTCCGGGGGTGGGGCATGGCGTATCCCTCTAGGAAAGGTCGGCGCCGTTGTCCCCTGAAGCCATTTTGGTGAGGGCTTGCTGTCAGGAACGGGAAGCCTACTATCCGGCCATAAAAGTCAACGCAATATTCCGACCTCGACCGCGAGAGCATCGTCCTGTCAGCCGTTTGGTACCTTATTGGGTCAATGGTTCATTACCCCCATTTTGAGAAAGGGCATCGGCTTGAGGAGGCGATGCCAATGTTCAAGATGCGCGAGTGCAGCCTGTCTTCACAATCATCCTTGCTTACTTCCTATCGCTGCCACCGGGCGGTACGTAACGGGCGTACCGACCCTACATGTCGGAGGACTTTCAGACCTACCGCTTGGACATGCCTGCCGAGATCACAGATCCGCTGATCCGCATTGGGAGCGGACGAACGGGGTCTGGAGCGAGCCCATTTCCACGCTTGACTGACCAGCGGTTTCTGCGGAAGGAAGTTCTCGCTGGCCCCACGCTAGAGTGACCGCTGCAATGCCCTGCCAGATGTGGTGCGGTGCCGGGGCGCAGATGAGCCCATCAGGCGACCAAGAGGCCGTGATCAACGTTCGCGGCCTTAAACGGTCAGTCCAAACCGTCGCTGCACAACACCGAAGCTTCCCCAAAGCCGACGTTCAAAGCACCGCGTGATGATTCATTCTGATCAAGGCTCGCAATCACCAGCAAAGGCTGGTGGTGACCTACAAGGATTGCCGCCTTTGCGGAGACAAATGCCGAGAAGCTTGACAAGCTGGAGGTGGTCATCGTTCGCAGAAGGCTGGATGGCGAGCCGGGTCTTGTGGCTTCTATCTCGATGCACCCAGGGCTGCCGAAGCTTGGCGTTGACGGAGTTGTCACCGTGTTGGCGGCCCTCGTGCTACGGAGCCTAGAGACGCCGGCGGTCGAGGACAGGTCGCTAAGATTGTCTGATAATTCCTAACTGTGACCGAGTGCTGCCTGACTAAGGCCGTTGAAGGTGCTGCACGATGGGTAGCCTTCGCCGTCCACGGTCAACCGCAACACCCGCCCGGCATGGTGAAAGGTCAGACGGACCCGGCCTGCATCGGCCTCCAATCGGTTTCTCACAGGCTTGTCATTTCGCCCGCTCGCACCTTTTCCAGCAACCCAGGCGGAATACGGTCGAACTGTCATGGCGGGGAAGATGCCCCGTTGATGGCACTTCAAGTGATCGTGTCACTGTCGCCCGCAATTGCTGTGGCCTTTCCTGAGTAACAGTCTAAGCTCGGCTGGCTGTCAAACAATGGCAGTGAACAGAAAAGGAATGAAACAATGGCTAAAGGCATGACCAAGCGACGACGTGATGAAAAAAAACCTAAAAAGGAAGTTGTGAAAGTGATCGCGGCTGCGCCCAGCATGAAGAATGCCGTGGCAATAAGTACCCCCCAAACCAAGTCCAAGTAAGACTTCAGGTCGGTGGCCCCTCCGGGCCGATCTGATATGGTTCAACCTCGACCGGAGATGCCACCGACCTATTTCTGCAAGGTTTGTGGGACGGCCGACGGCCCGCAACTTCGATTGCCTAGGCCGCCGCAACCACGCCTGCATCGACCTCGAACCCCCGCGCGGTGATTGTGACAGCCATGGTCAGCCGCGCCAGCAGCCGTTCAGGGCGGCTATTGGTGGCGAAATGGGTGGCAACCGCAGCGCAGACGATGATCGGGGCGTCGGCGTTTTCGGCATAATCCGGGCGCAGACGATCACGCACCTCCGGGGCCGCTTTTTCTTGATCGCCATGCGTGAAAGCTTGATGGCTACATCATAGCCTATGGCCGGGGTCGGTGGGATCGGGATGTGCAGCCAGTTGTCCACGGCGTGTCTCCTGGTGCGATCGCGTGTCTGGGGCAATCAGGATGCGGGCGGCGGCACCTGCAAGGTCCTCATATTGCTCGTGCCGCATCGCCCAGAAGAAGGCACATAGTCCAGTCAGGCCAAGCCCGATCGACACCGGAATGAGAAAAAAGCAGCTCATGTGCGCGGTGCCTCGGATGGCCTCAGGGCAACCCACGCATGCCAGGTGCCGTGCCCGAGCAGCAGAAAGATCACGATCAGCCCCAATAGCCCCGTTGCCGCTGACAGCGCAAAACCCAGCGTCACGATCCCCCCATGGAAGCACCGCGCGCAGGTTTCGCGGGGTGATGGCAAAAGAGGTGCCAAGGGCGGTCAACGCATCCACCCGCCGTCCAGTAGCATCGGGATGGAAAACAGGCTGAGCGCCATGGCGAAGGCCGCGAACAATCCCCCGATGGTCGATCCCGTCAAGATCAGCGCCCAGCCGCGTGGGGTGGTCAACGTCTCTGAATCGCGCGGGAAGCGCGCTTGTCACAACAAGGGAGGAGTCGCAGGAGGCAGCTTCGTGCACGGCATGCTCAGCACTCGGCCATTGACTCCTCTTGCCCTGACCTGCAGGTTCACCAGATGATCATCGTATCTATCCTGTTTCGGATTTTTCTTCAGAACCGCCCCCTGCCCGGGGCGGTTTGAACGCGCACACGCTGCGCCGCTGCTCCGGGTTCCCCTCCACCTCATCCCAAGCATTGAAGTGAAATGACGGCCGAAGTGCCGCCATAGGAGTAAGTATGAACATGTCCGGACAGCAAGACCTTATCATCGAATCTTCCGATCTCCGAAAGAAAGGATACGCAAACCTGTGCCAGCTCGCAGTCACCTGCACTCTAACCAAGACCGACCGCCGTGCTTTGGCGGATCACATTCTGCGTGCGGACAAGATTGGCACCGGAGCTTTTACCATGCTGACAAGATTGCTCAGCCAGAAGTTGCTCTATGCAACCGTTCTGGAGGACGACAAAATATGCGCCGCGACCGCAACCGGTGGATCACGCGTTTCATATGCGATCGACGAGCTCGGGCCGCAGACGGGGCAACTGTTCCATCATGACCAGTATGCGTTGGGCCAAAACGGTATCCACGTCGGAACTCTGCTGGGCGCGACGCTGATCGGCATGAAGGCTGGCACCAGTGGCCCATTCCTTCAAGCAGACGGAACATTTCGGAGCGTGCATCTGCTCGGTGTTGAACAGTGATCCCCGCCGCCTGACGTCTCCGACAGAAGCGAATTGAGGTCTGCCCGGTGGCCCCTGAATTCTGCAAACTGTGCCGCTGTTAAACCGACCGCCGCCCGACGTGGGCATCACTGTCGTGTGCGTTCCTCCTCTCCCCTGCACTGAAGAAAGAAAAGATATGACGACGATTCCAACTCATGCTTCGGCACGGTTGCCGAAGATCCACCTCGATAAGACACTGGTTGGCCGGCTCGAGGCGCTCGCCTCTGCCATGATGCGGCGTTCGCCGGAGGTCGGGGAACGGCTGATGGACGAAATTGCTCGGGCGAAACTTGTCGCCCCGGATAAGCTGCGTGATGATATTGTCACGATCGGGAGCGAGGTTACCTATCGCGATCTGAGCTCGGCTCGGCTGCAAACCGTTATCGTTGTCTATCCGGAAGATGCCGACATTGACCTACACCGCATCTCTGTTCTGACGCCGATCGGCGTGGCCCTTCTCGGGCTCAGTGTGGGCGCGACAATATCCTGGATCACACGGGATGACGAAACACGCCAGCTGGAGGTTGTGGCGGTCAAGCCCCCTTCAGATCAGTGACGGTGATCTGGGTGCAGTGGCCGCGACGCTGCCAAGAATGCACCCGGGTTCTTCCGGCGGATTGTGGGGCATCTGCGGCCGGGCCCAAGCGTTGCAGGCAATCCACGAAGCAACATTGTTGGGTCCAGGATTGACGGTATCGCCATCCGTTCCAATTGCTGCTTTTTTCCGCTAAGCGAACAAAAAGCGGGCGACCTGCACACAGATCCTAGAGGCGGCACCATGAAAAGCATCGACGTAAAACTCCGTCCCATCCTTGCCGAAGTCATTCGGCGCAACGGCGGTGAGTCCGAGTTTCATCAAGCTGTCCACGAAGTGCTGGAAAGCCTTGGCCGCGTGGTGGCCAAGCACTGGCCGACAGCGGAGCCTAGGCGACTCCGGTGATGGATGCGGACCGGCCCGTCGGTATCGTCACTCGGCGGGATCTGCTGTCGGCGCTGATCCGATCAAGGACGAAGCTTGCGTTGAGGATTTTATCGGTGCTTAACCTCCTGAGGCCTGACATGCGTTGAATCATTGTCACCTCTCGGCGGCTTACCCGAGCCTCGTCAGAGAAGGTTCGACGGCAGTCGCGCGATTCCTGCCATAAATTTCAATGCCTTGAGTGGAAATACCCCAGCCCTTTGGCTTTGCGGTAAGGGCGGTTTCCGTCGCGGTGCTGTGCTTTTTGTCGGCTCCAAGCGCCTACTGACATGCGCGTATAAAGACGGCAATGCGCCTTGATGTCGGTCGTGTCCTTGCTATTGCTTCACTTGCGATACAGATTTGCATACTGGTCGCGCAACAGGTTCTTTTGCACCTTGCCCATCGTATTGCGTGGAAGCTCTGTCACGAACATCAACCGTTTGGGCTGCTTGAACCGTGCCAGACGCCCCTCCAACGCCGCGACGATAGCGGCTTCGGTCAGGCTTGACGTGCCGGTGGGCACCACAACCGCCGTCACGGCCTCGCCGAAATCCTTATGCGCAATGCCGATTACCGCTGATTCCAACACGCCGGGGATCTCGTCAATCTCGGCCTCGATCTCTTTCGGATAGACATTGTAGCCGCCGGTGATGATCAAATCCTTGCCGCGCCCAACGATATGGACATAGCCCTTGTCGTCGATCCGCCCCAGATCGCCGGTGATGAAGAAGCCGTTTGCGCGCAGCTCGGCAGCGGTCTTTTCCGGCATCCGCCAGTAGCCCTTGAACACATTCGCCCCGCGCACCTCGATCATGCCGATCTGCCCTTGCGGCAGGTCCGCGCCGGTTTCAGGATCGGTCACGATCACCTCTGTTCCCGGCAGCGGCAGGCCTACGGTGCCTGCAACCCGCTCACCATCATAGGGGTTCGAGGTGTTCATATTCGTTTCGGTCATGCCATACCGCTCAAGGATCGCATGACCCGTGCGCGCCCGCCATTTGCGGTGGGTTTCGGCCAGAAGCGGCGCCGAGCCGGATACGAACAGCCGCATATTGGCGGTGGTTTCCACGTTCAGCATGTCATCTTCCAAAAGGCGGACATAGAAGGTCGGAACCCCCATCAGCACGGTCGCCCGCCCCATCAGCTCGAAAATGCGGTCGATGTCGAATTTCGGCAGGAAGATCATCGACGCGCCCGAGAACAAAGTCACATTGGTGGCCACGAACAGCCCGTGGGTGTGGAAGATCGGCAGGGCATGGATCAGCACATCCGTGTCGGTGTAGCGCCAGGTCTCGCGCAGCGACAGCGCGTTGGACACCAGATTGCCATGCGTCAGCATCGCGCCTTTCGAGCGTCCCGTGGTGCCCGAAGTATACAGCAACGCCGCCAGATCGTCTTTGTCGCGCGGTACGGTGTCAAACCCCGCCGGGGCTGTGGCTGCGGCATCTGTCAGGCTGCCTTTGCCCTTGGCATCCAGCGTCACCATCCGCGCCCCGGCTTTTTCGGCGGCTTCGGTCAGATCAGCCGCGCGGGAAGGGTCACAGACAAACAGCGCAGGTTCGGCATCGTCGATGAAATACGCGATTTCTGCCGCCGTGTAGCCGGTGTTCAACGGCAGGAACACGGCACCCGCGCGGGCGGTGGCAAGGTAGAGAATGATCGCCTCGACCGATTTTTCCACCTGCACCGCCACACGGTCATCCGGCTTCACGCCCAAAGACACCAGCGCATTGGCCATCCGGCCCGTGCGGGCGACCAGATCGGCATAGCTGATGCGCGTGCCGTCAAGCGTCTCAATCGCGGTGGCCCCGGCATCGGTGATCGAGCGGGCAAGGATATCGAACAGGTTCGCGTTCATGGAAAACTCCTGCAAAAACGGGAAATCAGGATTTATCGGCGGGCAGCGCGGTTTTCACGCTGTCCGAGGCGGCGACAGAGCTGCGCTCGGCAAAGGCCTCGTGGTTGGTCTCGATCTGACCAAGATCATAAAGGTAGTTCACCATCAGCCCATGGGATTGCTTCAGTCCATTGGCCGATACATCGCCCAAATAGTTCAGCCGTTCCAGCCGCGCGCCGTTGCCCAGATGGAACCGCGCCACCGGGTCAATCACACGTTTCGACTTGTCGCGGGCGCGTAGGAAATAGCAAGCGGCTGCGGCCAGAAGCGGCGCACGCAGCGCCTCGGCCAAAGCGGTATCTTGATGCCAACCGGGCGTGTCCAGAGTGGCAAAAGCAAGCCGTTGATCGGCGCTGAGCAGGTCAGAGGTTTCATCCTTGCGCTGCGCTGCAAGCCAGGTCGCAAAGCCCGGCACGGGTGAGAGGGTGACAAAGGTTTTGATGTTGGGCAGTTCACCCTTCAACTCCTCGACCACCTGCTTGATCAGGAAGTTGCCGAAAGACACGCCCGCAAGGCCGCGCTGGGTGTTCGAGATCGAATAGAACACCGCCGTATCGGCCTCCTCGGCTCGGATCGGCTGGCGCGACAACTCCAGCAGACCGCCGACATTGTCAGGAATGGCACGAGACAGCGCCACCTCGACGAAGATCAGCGGCTCGTCCACCAGTTGCGGGTGGAAAAACCCGTAGCAGCGCCGATCGGTCGGTTGCAGTCGATTGCGCAGATCGTCCCAGTTCTGGATCGCATGCACCGCCTCATAGCGGATGATCTTTTCCAGAATACTGGCCGGGGTGTTCCAATCAATATGACGCAGGCCCAGAAAGCCGCGGTTGAACCACGACCCGAACAGATGCGCGAAATCGCTGTCGACCCGGCGCAGGTCAGCATCGTCGCGCAGGTGGCGCAGCAACTCCTCACGGATGCGTACCAAAGCGGCAGTGCCGCCGGGGGCAAGGTTCAGACGACGCAACAACTCTTGCCGCCGCGGCTCGGCTGCCGTGTGCAAGGCCTCGACAGCCTCCATCGACTCGGGCGCTTTCTGCATGGTGGCGAGGGCGATTTTCACCGCCTTCGTATCCGGGCCAAAGTTTTCGGCCAAGGATTTCAGGAACACCAGCCGCGCCGCCGTATCAGCATCCTCGAACGCGGCCAGCAGCGCGCGGGCGATCACCACGCCCGAAGCCTCACCCCGCCGCGACAGCAGACGCTGGCCAAGTTCCGACAGGTCGGGCACCACGATGGTCTCTGGCCCCGCCCCGTCGCGCCATCCAAGCAGACGACGGCCGCGCACGGTGAGGCTTTCGAAAAGATCACCCAGAAAGGCCGGGCGGCTTTGCCGTTGGGATTGGTCGGTCTTGATCATCGTGGACCTCCGAGGGGTTAGGACGGCTACCGGGATCAACCCGGCAGCACGACGAAGATGATCCACAGCCCGATGGGGGCGATGATCGTCACCAATGCGCCGTAGTTCAAGAGCTTGCGGAAGAACGCCTGCTTGTCCTCGCCCTGCGCATTGGCCAGAACCAGCGCACCATTGGTTGAGAACGGGCTGACGTCAACAATGGTCGAAGCCACCGCCATACCAGCGATGAAGCCGATGGCGCTGACCCCGGTGCCCGCTTGCAAAAATGGCACCGCCAGCGGGATCAACGAGCCCAGCACGGCCGTAGACGACGCAAAGGCGGACACCACCGCGCCAACAAAGAACAGCATCAGCGCCGCCAGCATGGGCGAGGCCATGCCCGCGACACTGACGCCAACGAAGTCGATGGTGCCCATATGCTCCAGCACCGCCACATAGGTGGACACGCCCGTGATCAGCATGATCTCGGGCCAAGCCACCTGCGCCATGGCGCGCTTCTGCATGGTGGGGGCGCAAAGCGCCAGCGCCAGACCGATGGTCAGCGCGACAAAACCGATGTCGAGTTTGAACGCCAGCACCAGCACAGACAGCAGCAGCAACGAGGCCAGCGTGAACACCTGATACCAGTTGCCGTCGCGGTGATTGCCTTCTTCGACTTCGGCGACCAGCTTGTTCGATGCGCCACCACCTTCTTCCCCAATGCGGCGGCTCAGCGCCTCGGCCTCGCTATCGCCAAAGATTTGCGGGCCGGTCGCGGCACGCGTGATCTCAATATGCGGCACCTTGATGGTCTCAATGGTCTGCATCCGCATCTGCATCAGTTTGCGTCCGCCCAGCACCATGAACAGCAACAGCGCCACCGCCGCGTTGACGGCAAAGCTGGCGGCGAAAGTGGTCATCGGACTCAGCGGCAGTCCGGCTTTTTGCACCACGCCATTGGTGATGCCGCCATAGATGCTGATCGGGGAAAACCCACCCGCCTGCGCGCCGTGAACCACCATCAGGCCCATCAGAACGGGCGAAATCTGATAGCGGAAGGCGAAACCAAGCGCGATGGGGGCGACAATGGCCACAGCGCCGGGGCTGACCGCACCGACCGAGGTCAACAGCGCCGCGATGCCGAACATGATCCACGGAATCGCGGCGATGCGGCCCTTCACGGCACGAACAGACATGCGCACCAGCCAGTCAATCGTGCCGTTGTTTTGCGCCAAAGCAAACAGCCAAGTGATCCCGACCAAAGTCAGGAACAACCCGCCCGGAAAACCTGCGATAATCTCTTTGGTCGATTGCGCGGCCAGCAGCGTGCCAACCAAAAATGCACCGACAAACGCCAGCACACCCATGTTAATCGGCCAGATGGTTGCGACGACGAACATCGCGACCAGAGCATAAATTGAAATCAGATGTGGTGTCATGCGCGGCTCCTCTCCCTATTTTTGCCGGGCAGCGGTGATCCGGCTGCCCCTTCGCCCCACCCTCCAAAGCGGTGCGAATCTTCTCCCGTCTGATCGTTATACGCTTCATTGACTGTGTTGTATATAACAACTCGCCTCATGGATATTCTGCATTAGATGATATACGCTTGTGCAAACACGAAGGAGGATCGGATGCGCGCGATACCGAATGCGTTGCGGATCAGGAACGCCTTGGAGAATGCCATCGTCCAAGGCATCTATACGCCCGGCGAACAGCTTGACCCCGAGGCGCTGGAGCGGGAGTTTGACTGCTCCCGTACCCCGATCCGCGAGGCGCTGTTTCAGCTTGAATCCTCGGGTCTGGTGCGCGTGATGCCCAAACGCGGCACGTTCGTCAGTTCTTGGTCGGCAGAAGAACTGGCCGAACGCTTCGAGGTTATGGCCGAGATCGAGGCCAGCTGTGGTCGGCTGGCGGCCCGGCGCATCACCGAAGCCGAGATGGCTGCGTTTGAGACAATCCATATTCGCTGTCAGGAACTGGCCGAGGCGGCCGACACCGACGGCTATTATCTGCATAACTCGTTGTTTCACCACTGCATCTACCGCGCCACCCACAATGCTTTTCTGGAGCAAGAGGCCGCCCGGCTGCACGCCATGCTGCAACCCTATCGACGGATGCAGTTGCGAGTGCGCAACCGCATGTCGCGGTCGTTCAGCGAGCATGACAGCATTGTCGCGGCAATCCGCGACGGCAATGCCGAGGCGGCAGCAGCTGCGCTGCGGGATCATGTGATCGTGCAGGGCGACCGCTTCCACGATCTTCTGTCCGCGCTACGCCAGACCGCCGAGGCGAAAAACGGAAAGTAGCCATCTGGGGATCCGCCCCGCCAGATCCGCATCTCGCATTGGCAGGCGACGGACGAAGGCGTGTCCTGCATCTGGGACAGTCATCCCGCATCACCGCATTGCCTGAGCCATGTCATCGCACCCCCCAGCATCCATCCTGCCCGAACGCATGGCCCCGGCCCCTGCGGCGGCGCTTTGGTTGCGCGCACAGCATGCGGCGGGTGCTACGCTGTGCTCGGTCTGTGCCGGGGCGTTCGTGCTGGCGGAAACCGGGTTGATGGATGGCCGTCGCTCCACCACCCACTGGGCCTTTGCCCAACAACTCGCGCGCCGCTTTCCGAAAGTGCATCTCGCCGAGCAATATATGGTGCTGGACGAGGGCGACATCATCACCGCAGGCGGTATCCTTGCCTAGGCCGATCTTGGCCTGACGCTGGTGGGCCGTTTGCTGGTGCCCGCCACTATGCTGGCCACGGCGCGGTTTTTGCTGATCGAGCCGCCGCGGCAAAGCCAGCGGCCCTTCGCGCAGTTCATCCCGCGTTTCGATCATGGCGACGACGCGATCCGGCAAAGCCAGCATCACATCCATGCCCATGCGACCACATTGCAAGGGGTGGCCGATCTTCACTCTGCCGCCGGGATGACAGGCCGCACCTTCCTGCGCAGGTTCAGCGCCGCCACCGGGTTTCGCCCCGTCGAATATATCCAACAGGTGCGCATCGCCAAGGCGCGTGAAGCCCTAGAGCGCACGCTGACGCCTGTGGACCGCATCGCTTGGGATGTCGGCTACGCTGATCCCGCCGCCTTCCGCAAACTGTTCCAAAAACTGACGGGATTGCCGCCTGTCGCCTATCGTCAGCAGTTCGGAATCGCCAGCCGACGCACCTTAGGAAACGCGGCGGCTTCCCCAGTTTGCGCCACAGTTCCCTGTTGAAAGCTCTACGCGCGCTTGCGCAGGCCTGTCATGTCGGTGACATCGCGCACATGTCTCATCATTTCATCCAGAACCGCCGCCGTCCGCGTATTGCCACTGTGGGACATCACGTTGCTTTGGGCTTCACCGATGTTGAAAGTTGCGGCAAGGTCGCGCCGCCCCTCTTTGGTGGTGCAAATGATGTCTGAAAGCACCAAATGCCGGAGCGCGGCGATCTGGGCTTCGAGATCCAATAACCTGTCCTCCAGAGCGTTTGACATCCGATCCCCCAACTTTCTATTGGCGATGAAAAGAATAAAATGGCGCAAAGACGAGTCAATAAAAAAACAGCCAACGGCTGAAATCTCAGCGGGGAATGGCGCGCTGCCTGCAGCCAGAAGGCGGACGGCCCTTGACCTTGAACGGTGGGTTTCACAATAGTCTAACGCTCTGGGGTCACGGGTTCGGCGCAGCTGGTAATAGGAGAGTTATGTGAGCAAACTTCGCACCGATCATACTCAATGGGATGAAAATGCGCTGCGCAGAGCCGTCGATTCGGCGGGTATCGCGCTGTGGTCATGGAATGTAGACACCGACAACTTCGATATGGACGCGCGCGGCTTTGAGTTGTGGGCCGTATCGCAGCATGAAGTTCTGTCCTTCGAACATCTGTCTGAGAAAGTACACCCTGCTGACCGAGATCGGGTGCGGGCGGCCTTTCTGGCAACACGCGCGATTGTGGGCCCCTATGAGATTGATTTTCGCACCTTGATTGGCAAAAAGGTCCGTTGGATTTCCGCGCGCGGTACTGGCAGTGACGAGAATATCGTCAAGCGCGTCGTGATGGGGGTTTTCCTTGATGTCACCGGGCGCAAACAGGCCGAGGAAAGCAGCGAGCTGCTGGCAGGCGAGATGAGCCACCGGGTGAAGAATCTGCTGACCATTGCCTCCGGGCTGGCGCGGATTACATCGCGATCTTCCTCGGATGTGACCGATATGGCGGCTCAGCTGACAAATCGGCTGACGGCTTTGGGACGGGCGCATGATCTGGTGCGGCCTTTGCCGGGAAGCCAAGGCGATGCGGCTCTGCTAGGGGATATCTTCTCGGTTCTTCTGGCCCCCTACGACGACAAAGGTGCCTTTGCTGGCCGCATTCGCATCGCCGTTCCAAGAATGGGCGTGGGCGAGGCTGCGGCAGCTTCTCTGGCCTTGGTGGTGCATGAACTTGCGACGAACTCATTGAAATATGGGTCACTTTCTTCCCATGAGGGCGTGTTGGATGTGTCTGGCTGCGTTGTGGGTGACAAAGTCCGCCTCATCTGGACCGAACAAGGCGGCCCCGAGGTTGCGACGCCAGCACCGGGACAGCAAGGCTATGGCAGCAAGCTGGTGCGCAGCACCGTCGAACGTGCGCTGGGCGGATCAATTGGCTATGACTGGTCCCAGACCGGAGCCGTTGTCACTCTGGAGGTGCATGCAGAGCTGCTTGCGACATAGTTTGCAGCGGCAAAACCGGGCATCGTTGGGCGAACGCAGGGCTTATGGCAGCGCAGAACGGGCAAGACGATGGCCGCTGAGCACAGCAACGGCGGCAGGCTACCTTGCCCGCTCCCCCATCCCGCACGGCAGGGTGCCGCTGATTTTTGGAGCGCCGGTGCAAAGGGCAGAGTTGAGAATGCGCCGACCGCCTCTCAGGGGCTGAAATACCCGCTCACCTAGGGCAAGGTCAGATAGGCCCCCCCCGCGTACGCGACACCTTCAAAGCCTTCCGATTCAGCGAGGTCAAAACCACCTACACGATTGCGGCTAAGGGTGCGGCACCGAAGCGGGCCGAAGTGCTGATCTCGAACTGTGAGTTGGGCAGGCTTTGAGCTAAATTTGCCGCCGACCAAACCCATCTGCTGCAGCTGGCCACCGAGTGCTCCAGCCAGCTGCAGCCCTCTCACCCATTGACGTCGACCCACCGCCAGCACGGCGGAGACCTTACGTCGTGATCAAATAGATCGTCCCTGCGAGGACGCAGTTAAACATGAACAATACGATGGTCAGGCGAACGTCAGTCATGGCGATTCCCCCCTTTCATACCGACGCCCTATTATGCGCCTGCATTGCGCGGGCGACTGAAGAGATCGAGAAGACAGGGAATACTCGGCCAAAAGTTGCTTAGTCCAAGCGACGGGGTCGGTTGTGTAAACGACCCTTCAAGCGGCCCTTATTTGCCCTGTTCAACGAGATGGACAGTGAGGTCTGATCCTGCCGCATTTCTGATTTTCGACGTACTCGCCGGTGAGAAATCGGAAATGCAACGAGCCAGTATGCCGTTGACCCCGCCATCAAAACCTGAAAACTGCGTTGCTGCAGATTCCGGTGTCATATCACTGTGAGATGACACCGGAATCTGCAGAGACGCGGGAATATCTGGGATATGGTGGCAACCAGCGAAAATAGCCGTGAAAACTATGGCTTATGCCGCAATGGCAAGCCGCCAGACTTGAGGCGGGCCGAGTTTGCATAATGGACCTTATCGGATATTGCAGCCGATCTGAGCCTGCAGAGGGCACCTCAGGCTCGCTCGGCCCTGCATCGTTTAAATAGCCGTAAAACAAGCATTAAATGGCGATTTCAGCGACCATCTGCGCCGATTAGCGGCCGACAACCGTTGTTGGAACTGGGAAGTAGGCTTCCCAGTTGCGTGCTGACTTCCCAGTTTCACCTAAGGCACTGTTTTCGCGGGAGTATCATCGCATGATATCAGGGTGGCTTGCGTGCGGAACTGGGAACTACTTCCTCGACCGATAACCCAAAACGCTCCGTTCAATGATATCCAAAGTCTGCTTTACGGACCAAGCGAGCATTGGGCAGCCTCCGACCGGCAGACCTCTATGTTTTCTTGTCGATACGCTGCGGCGTCTTCCCATCCGGCAGACCGGCCTTTCGGAGATTTTGCTGAAAGTGTTCACGGTAAGCCACATCACCATAGGGCGCGAGCTTCGGATCTGTCCATTTTTCTAGCGTAGCGCCGGGATCGAGTTCGAGCGCGCGATGCACAGATTTTTGTGCCTCTAGCAGGTTCCCTGCGGCAGCATTACTGGCAGCCTGATAGATGCGCATGATGGCACTATCCAGCGCGCGCAGGCCGCCGAAGATCGCGATGGCCTTTTCATAGTGATGCGCGTCGAAAAAGATCTGGCCCAGTTGGGACGAATACCACTCATAATGGAACGGATTGAGTTTCATGGCTTTTCGGGCGCACTCGATGCCCTCCTTGGCTCTGCCCGAGTAGCTCAGGCAAAGCCCGTAGTCGATCATCACGTCGGCGTCGTTGGGATTGCACTCCAGTGCCTTCTGAAACACCTCAAGGGCTACGCCGCAATTCCCGGAATACAAGAGGTAATTGGCAAAGGCCCAGTGGGACCACGAGTCGTCGTCATCACAAGCAATCGCTTTCACCGCCCATTGCCGGGCCAGTTCCATAGAGGCATCAGAATCGTCGGCCCAGCCGCAACAGGCGTCGACCGTGTAGCCCAGCGACATTTTGCTGTAAGCCTTGGCAAACCGGGGGTCGCATTCTATGGCCCTCGTCAAATGTTCCCTGGCAAGGCTTTCTCCTTCCTTTGAGAAACGACAGGCATCGATGGCGCGCTGGAGATGGTCCAGAGCGACGAAACTCTCGAGCCCTGTCGCATTGCTTCGGTTGCGCCAAGCCTTGCCGAGCCTGCCGCCATAACCGGACGCAAGCGTGCCGATGATCGTTGCGGTAATTTCGTCCTGGACTGCCAAGATGTCGATGAGCTGGCGGTCATAGGCTTCGGTCCAAAGCTGCCGGTTCCGCGATCCCTCGACGAGTTGGACAGAGACTCGGATGCGATCCCCGGCTTTCTGAAGACTACCCTCGAGGATGTAGCGAACCGAAAGCTCGCGCGCCGCTTCAGCCGCTGTCACCGGGCGGTTCCTGTAAGCCAATGTCGAAAACCTGTCGATGACCGACAATTCGTGAAAGCGCCCGAGGCTTGCCACGATATTGAGCGCCAACCCGTCGCAGAAGATGTCCTGACCGGTATCGCCGCTCAAGTTGGTGAAGGGAAGGACGGCGATGGATGGTTTGGTCGTCGGCCAAGCTTCGTCCGCAATTTGCCCCGATGCGACAGGCTTTGGCCCCGCATATTTGTAGCCGCGGCCGTGTAGTGTCATTATCATGCCAGCATCGAGCACCTTGCGCAGCGCCGAGATGTGGACCTGCAGGGTGTTATCTTCGACGATCAGGTCGGGCCAGACCGTCTCCATAAGCTCGGCCTTGCCGATCACCTCATCCGGCTTTTCAAGCAAGATGGCGAGAATGTCGAATGAGCGGGCGGAAAGTTGCACCGGCCCGTTCGGACCCAGAAGCATCCGTTCGGCTCGCTTCAAGCGATAGGTCCCAAACTCCAGGTTCATTGACCACGACTCCGTCCCGTCCGAGGCAGACTACCACAAGACCACCCTGAAGGCGATCTTCAGGGTCGTTCAGAAGTCTTCAGGTCCGAGCCAAGGACTTGAGTGGGACGTGATGTCATCCTCACCGGCAACGGAGGACACCATGACAGACATCTTCACCACCACCGCGACCAACATCCGACAAGTTGACTTGCCGCAGCAAGGACGTCCGAGACGGACGGTCGGCGCATCGCTCGGCGCGTTCTTCGGTTTGATCGGCGCTGCATACAAAATGGCATACGTCGATCCTTACACCGGGTTTCGTCGGCAACTGCAGACCATTCCGGATGATGAAATTGCAGGCCGGGATCCCTCCTGGTGACCCGCAAACCGGCCGCGAGTGGTCCGGCGCGAGCTTTCAGTCAGCGCTGGATGTCTGCTGTAAGCGGTGCGTGACCCCCGTCGGGCTTTCAGCTTGACGGCTTTTGGAAGGCC
>CAYLYV010000046.1:0-29039 GCA_964387655.1 uncultured Cypionkella sp.
CGGATTGGTCCAGATGCCGCTGCCGGTCGATCTGACGGCGGCGCTGTGGATCGACCTTTATCGGCCCTTGTCCAACCAAGCTGCCGATGTGGCGCGCTTGGGTCTGCCGGTGCCGACGCTGGCGGATATGGAGGAGATCGAAATCTCCAACCGCCTGTATCGTGAGGGCGGTGCAGATCACATGACGGTGGTTTTGCCCGGTCTGTCGGAAAGCAAAGCGCCGATTTCCGGCCCGGTGTGCTTTATCCTGTCGCAGGATCGCTTGATCACCGTGCGCCACCACGCGCCGCGCCCGTTTGAGACGTATCCGGCACGCGCCGACAAAGTTGGCCCCGGCTGTGATCGGCCCGAGCGGCTGTTTCTGGGGCTGATCGAGGAAATCATCGGGAGGATGGCCGATATTCTGGAAGGCATCGGGCGCGGTTTGGATGATGTCGCCTCGGGGATTTACAGCGGCGGCCCGAACGGTTTGCAGGCGGATGCGCTGCAAAGTGCGTTGGAAAAGGTCGGGCGTGAAGGCGATCTGTTGGGCCGGGTGCGTCTGGGGCTGTTGACGGTGGAACGCGCGGTCAGCTTCTTTGGCCAGACCCTTGCCGACCGCGCCGGGGGCGATGTGTTGCGCCCCCTCGTCAAGGGCCTGATGCGGGATTTGCAGGCGTTGGAGGTTCATGCCGATTTCTTGGGTTCGCGTCTGGCGCTGACTTCGGATGCCACGCTGGGCATGATCAACCTGTCGCAAAACGTCACGGTGCGGATCGTGTCGGTGGTGGCGGCTTTGTTCATGCCGCCGACGCTGATCGCCAGCCTCTATGGGATGAACTTTGCCGTGATGCCAGAGCTTGCCTGGCAATATGGCTATCCCTTGGCGCTGATCTTGATGCTGGCCTCGGCCAGTGGAACTTATCTTTTCTTCAAATGGAAGCGCTGGCTATGATTGAAATTCGTGACCTTGCGAAAAGCTTTACCCTGCACAATCAAGGTTCTGCGGTGATCCCGGTGATGGCCGGTGCGAACCTGCATGTACGTCCGGGCGAATGTGTCGGGCTGATCGGGGCCTCAGGTGCGGGCAAATCGACGCTGATGCGGATGGTTTGGGGCAATTATCTGGCGGCTTCGGGTGTGATCATGGTCGGCGGCTTGGATGTGGCGCAAGCCGCGCCCCGGCAGATCATAGCACTCCGACGGCGGGTGTTAGGCTATGTCAGCCAGTTTCTGCGGGTGGTGCCTCGGGTGCCGACGCTGGATGTGGTGGCGGAACCGTTGTTGAACCTTGGCGTGTCCGGCGATGACGCGCGGGCGCGGGCGGCGGAACTGCTGGCGCGGCTGAACATTCCGCAGCGGTTGTGGGGGCTATCGCCGACGACGTTTTCGGGGGGCGAGCAACAGCGGGTCAACATCGCGCGTGGCTTTGCGCATCCCTATCCGGCGCTGTTGCTGGATGAGCCGACCGCCAGTCTGGATGCGGTGAACCGCGAGGTGGTGCTGGGGCTGATCGAAGAAGCCAAGGCGCGCGGGGCGGCGATTCTGGGGATTTTCCATGACGAGGCTGCGCGCGACCGGGTGTGTGATCGGGTGGTCGATGTGCGGGAATTCACCCCGAAGGCGGCGGCATGAAAGGGCGGGTATTTCTGGTCGTCGGCCCTTCAGGCGCGGGCAAAGACACTCTGCTCGCCGGGGCTGCGGCGGCGGACCCTCGGCTGCATTGGGCGCGGCGGGTGATCACGCGCGACAGTGCGGCGGGGGGAGAGCCGTTTGAGGGGGTGACTGAAAGTGTTTTTCAGAAACGTCTGCAGGCGGGGGAATTTGCGCTGCATTGGCAGGCGCATGGGCTGTGCTACGGCGTGCCATATGCCGAGTTGAAACCGCGGGAGGATGGGCGGGATGTGCTGATCAACGGCTCGCGCGCGGCGTTGGCAGCGGCACTCGCGGCGTTTCCGGGGTTGCGGGTGATCCAGATTTCGGCACCGATGGAGGTGTTGGCGGATCGGTTGGCGGCGCGGGGACGGGAAAGCCACGCGGACATTATCGCCCGGTTGCAGCGGGCGAATTATGCTTTGCCCGAAGGGATTCCGGCGATTGAGATCAGCAATGATGCGACGCCCGAAAAGGGCGTGGCAAAGCTGCTTTATGCGCTGAGGGCGTAGCGGTGCAGCAGGTGAAAGCGCCCCATCGCATCCTCGCCGCACAGACACAGATCGCGGATGTGGAACGGCTGCGGGATCAAGTTTGCGAAATGGTGGGCGGCAGCTGTGGTAACGGCGGTTTCGTCCTCGGCCAGCGGGCCAGACAGGGTCAGGTGAAACTGAAACTGTTCCATCACATAGGGATAGCCGTAAGTGGCGAGCAGCGCGCGCTGGCGGGGCGTCAGGCGTTCCGGGCGGCGGCGGGCGGTCTCGGCAGGCGTCAACGCGGCGCGGTAGGGGTCAAGACTACGCACCACTTCGGCGGCAAGGTTTTGCAGTGCAGCGGTATCGCCCAACGGGGTGAGCGCGAGGAAACCTTCGAGGTTGACCATTTGCAGCCCCGGCATCTCCACCGGGGCAAGGCTGGCAGCCAAGCCCGCCGTGGCCTGCGCCAGATCGGCGGGGGTGATGCCATCGGCCAAACGGAACGGCGGCTTCAGGGTGCCATGGAAGCCGTATTTGCGCGGCTCGGCAGTGACTTCCGCCAAGCCGCGCGGCAGGTCGGGCGCGGGTTGCGGCACGGGCGCACCCTGTGCCAAATCCCAGCCCAGCCAGCTTGCGGCGGCGTCGGCAAAAGGCCCCGGTTCGGGCGCGGAGTAGATCGCGAAGCGTTTCATCTGGTCCATAGCCGCCGCCCATACCCGCTTATCGTCACACCGTTGTGACAGTTTTCTGCCATCTGTTTTACACAAGCACAATGAAGGCCTGATGATGACCGAGACGATCCTTGCCAATGCCACGTTGGTTCTGCCGCATGAAGTGATCCATGGCGCGATCCGCATTGAAGACGGTGTGATTACTGCGATAGATCAAGGCGCTGCGGTGCCACAGGGCGCGCTGGACTGCAGGGGCGATCTGCTGATGCCGGGGCTGATCGAGTTGCACACCGACAATCTTGAACGTCATATCGAGCCGCGTCCCAAGGTCAACTGGCCGCATGCCAGCGCGATCATCGCGCATGATGCGGAACTGGCGAGTGTGGGGATCACCACGGTGTTCGATGCTTTGCGGGTGGGGTCGATCACCTCGTCCAAGAAGATGAATTACGGTGAATATGCCCGTCATCTGGCCGATGAAATTTTGGGACTGCGGGAGAAAGGCGCGCTGAAGATCAGCCATTTCCTGCATCTGCGGGCAGAGGTTTGCTCGGAAACCCTGATCGCGGAACTGGCAAAATTTGGCCCTGCGGATCGCATCGGCATCGTGTCCTTGATGGATCACACGCCGGGTCAACGGCAATTCCGCGACATCACCCAGCTGCGCGCCTATGTCTGCGGCAAGCATGGGCTTTCCGAGAGCGAATTCGAGAGCCATGTCGCGGAACAGGTGGCGATTTCCACGCGGCTTGGGGAGGCGCATGAGGCGGCCGCCGTGGCCGAAGCCCGTCGCTTTGGTGCGGTGCTGGCCAGCCATGACGACACCACCGCCGAGCAGGTCGCAACCTCGGCCAAACACGGCGCGCATTTTGCCGAATTTCCCACCACGGTGGAGGCTGCCGAGGCCTGCCACGCGCAGGGCATCAAGGTGATGATGGGCGCGCCGAACCTAATCCGGGGCGGCTCACATTCCGGCAATGTCGCGGCGAGCAAGCTGGCTGAGGCGGATTTGCTGGATATTGTCTCGTCGGATTATGTGCCCTCGGCATTGCTTTCAGCGGCCTTGCTGCTGGGCGATCTCTGGGGTGATGTGGCGCGCGGGGTGCGCTGTGTCACACAAGCGCCCGCGCAGGCGGCGGGGCTGGCGGATCGTGGCAGCTTGCGCCTTGGCGCGCGTGGTGATGTGATCCGGGTGGCACGGCTGGCAGGGGCTGCGGCGTTGCGCGGCACTTGGGTGCAGGGGCAGCGGGTTGGTTAATCCGCCATCCAGCGATAACCGATGCCGGGTTCGGTGCGGATCAGGTCGGGGGCGCTGGGGTTGGACTCAATCTTCTGGCGCAACTGGCCGATGAAGACGCGCAGATAGGGCACATCCTCGCCATGCGCGGGGCCCCAGATTTGCAGCAAGATCTGGCGGTGGCTGAGCACCCGACCCGGATTGCGTGCCAGCATCACCAGCAGATCAAATTCGGTCGGCGTCAGATGCACAGGCGCGCCGTCACGGGTCACGGAATGGCCGGGCAGGTCGATCACCAGCGGGCCTTGGCGCAGAATATCCTCGGGCTGCGGGGCTTTGCGCAGGCAGGCGCGCAGCCGGGCGAGGAGTTCGCCGATGCCAAAGGGTTTGGCGACGAAATCATTGGCGCCAAGGTCCAGCGCCATGATCTTTTCCATCTCTTGATCATGCGCCGACAGCACAATGATCGGCAGGTTGGATTTGGCGCGCAGGGTTTCGATCACCGCTTTGCCGTTCAGATCGGGCAGGCCGAGATCAAGGATCATCGCATCGGGTTTCTTTGCTGCCACCGCCTCTAAAGCGCCCTGCCCGGTGGTGGCAAAACAGGTATCATAGCCCGAGGCGGTCAGGGCGTGACCAAGAAAGCGTTGAATCTGCGGCTCGTCATCGACGATCAGGATCAGGGGTTTGGACAAGATCGGGGGATTGCTCATGCTGCGGCTTTCGGCAGGGGCAGCGCGATGTGCATCGCGGTGCCGTGGCCGTCTGCGACCGGACTTTCGGCGGTCAGGCTGCCGCCAAGCGCCGCGGCGATGCCGTGGCAGATCGTCAGGCCAAGGCCGGTGCCGGGCAGGCTTGGGTTGGCGCGAAAGAATGGCGTGAAGATTTGCGCCAGCGCGTCGGGCGCGATGCCGGGGCCTTGATCGGTGACGGTCAGGGTCAGGATTCCAGCCTTTGCGCGCGCCGCGATTGCAACCCGCGCGGGCGGGGTTGAGAATTTCACCGCATTGTCGATCAGATTGAACAGGCTTTGCTCCAGCAGCGCGGATTCGGCGCGGATCATCGGCAGGTCGGGCAGATCAACCCTAATCTCGGCCAGCGGGAAGGCGCGGCGGGCGCGCGCCACCGCCGCTGCGATCACATCCGCCGGATCGACCCAGATCAGATGCAGCGCCAATCCGGCTTGCAACCGGGTCATGTGCAGCAGGTTATCAACGTAACTCGCCAGCCGCTGCGCTTCTTCCTCAATCGCCAGTGCGAGATCGTCGCGCGCGGCGGGCGGCAGGGTCGCGCCCAACTGACGCAGGCTGGTGATCGCGCCCAGAATGGTCGCCAAAGGCGTGCGCAGATCGTGGGAGAGCGAAGTCAGCAATGCCGCGCGCAACTGCTCGCGCGTGGCGGCGGTGCGGGCATCCTCGGCGGCTTGCGCAAAGCGCAGGCGTTCGAGGGCAAGGTTGGCTTGGTGACAGATCACTTCGATGGCTTGGCTGCGCGCAAAGCGATCGGGGCGCTGCGCGTCAAGGCGGTGATAGCCCAGCACCAGCACCACCTGCCCCTGCTGCATCAGCGGCAGGAAGGTAAATCGGCCACCCTGCTGCCCCGGCTCAGCGGCGTCTTGCGGGATATGGCGGCGAAAGGCGCGCTCGGCGGCTTGCAAGTCTGGCGGTTGCAGATCGGCTGTGACGGCGGCATCTTCGTGCAGCACCAGCGCAGGCCCATTCGCCAGTGCCGTGGCATGAAACGCCAAGGCCTGCTCGACGGCCAAAGGCTCATCCGCCTCGGCCAGATCGCTGGCAAAGGCCGACAGCACCTCCAACACCGCCGCACGGGATTTGGCGGCATTGGCTTCTTCGCGCAAACGTCCGGCCAGAAAGCCGGTCAGGCCCGCAACGCACAGAAACTCCGCCAGCACCAGAAGATCACCGGGCTTGGCGATGGCAAAAGTATAAAGCGGGACCACGAACAGGAAATTGAACAGCGCAAAGGCCGCGATGGCAGAGGCAATGCCGATCCAGAAGCCAAAGCGCACAGCGGCCAACAGCACGGCGACAAAGAACAAAAACAGCCCCGAGGGTTCGGGGAAGCTGTCTTGTGTCAAATGCGTGCCCAAGGCGGCAACCGCCAAAAACAGCGCGGCCCCCAGCACTTGCGGCAGTCTGGGCAGCGAGGCCCAGCCGTCATGTCTTGGCATCCGTGGCGCAGGCGTCAACATGGCGCGAGTTTTAGCCGCTTGGCCCAAGCTGTCCATGATCTTTACGCAATCCTTATGCGGGGGCGCAAACCCCCTGTCGCATCCTTATGCGACACGCCCCAGATTGCCACAATCCGCCAGAGCTGGCTTTTTCAGGATCAATGCCGTGACCACCGCAGACCTTAGCCTTCCCCTCCGCAAGCATCCCGGCGTTCTGGCGCTGTCTTTAGGCTCTATCGGGGTGGTTTACGGCGATATCGGCACCTCACCGCTTTATGCCTTCCGCGAGGCGTTGCGGGCGGCGGGCGATTCCGGGCGAGAGACCGTGTTGGGGGTGCTGTCGCTGATCCTGTGGGCGCTGCTGGTGGTGGTGACGCTGAAATATGTGCTGATCCTGCTGCGCGCCGACAACCAAGGCGAGGGCGGCACGCTCTCGCTTCTGGCACTGGCGCAGCGCGCGATGGGGCGGCAAACCCCTGTCGTTCTGATGGCCGGGCTGATCGGGGCGGCGCTGTTTTACGGCGATGCGGCGATCACCCCGGCGATTTCGGTGCTGTCGGCGGTCGAGGGGCTGAGCCTTGTCACCAGCCAGCTTGACGCCTATGTGCTGCCGATCACGCTGGTGATCATCGTGGCTTTGTTTGCGGTGCAGGCGCGCGGCACGGCGGCAGTGGCAAGCTTTTTTGGCCCGATCACGCTGGTCTGGTTTATCGTGCTGGCGTGGGGCGGCGTGGCACAAATCGCCACTGACCCCACGATTTTGGCGGCGCTGAACCCGATCCACGCCGCGCGGTTTCTGGCGCATCACGGCACCATCGGCCTTGTCGTGCTGGGTGCAGTGTTTCTTGCGGTGACGGGGGCCGAGGCGCTGTACGCCGACCTTGGCCACTTTGGCCGCCGCCCGATCACCCTTGCATGGGTTGCGGTCGCGTTGCCCGCCTTGTCGCTGAATTACCTTGGCCAAGGCGTCTTGGTGCTGCAACACCCCGAGACTTTAGACAACCCGTTCTACCTGATGTATCCCGACTGGGCGTTGCTGCCGGTGGTTTTGCTGGCGACAATGGCGACGATCATCGCATCTCAGGCGGTGATCACCGGGGCGTTTTCGCTGACTCGTCAGGCGATCCAGCTGCGCCTGCTGCCGCGTCTGAAAATCCGCCACACCTCAGAAACGCAGGAAGGCCAGATCTATCTGCCCAGCGTCAACACCCTGCTGCTGGTCGCCGTGCTGGCGCTGGTGGTGGGCTTTGGCAATTCAGGCGCTTTGGCCAGCGCTTACGGCATCAGCGTGACGGGCACGATGGTGGTGACAGCGGTTCTGGCGCTGATCGTGGTCAACAAACATTGGGGTTGGCCGCTGTGGGCCGCGACGCTGCTGATCACGCCATTCCTGCTGATTGATCTGATCTTTCTGGGGGCCAACCTGCTGAAAGTGTTTGATGGCGGCTATGTGCCGCTGACAATGGCCGCCTTGGTGATCTGCGTGATGCTGACATGGTTGCGCGGCACCGCCGTTCTGGTGCGCAAGGAACATGAGGCCGAGGTGGCTTTGACCACCATTCTGCGGCAGGTCGAGACCAAGCCAATCCCGGTGATCCCCGGCACCGCGATTTACCTGACCTCTAGCCCCGACACCGCTCCGGTGGCCTTGCTGCACAGCCTGAAACACTTCAAAAGCCTGCACGCGCAGAATGTGATCCTGACGATTGTGACCGCCACGCTGCCACGCGTCGCCGTCGAGGACCGCGTGAAGATGGAGGAAATCACCCCCCGTTTCCGCCGCATCAGCCTGACCTATGGCTATATGGAGGACCCCAACGTGCCGGATGGCCTGCTGCTGTGCCGCAAGCTGGGCTGGAAATTCGACATCATGTCGACCTCGTTCCTGCTGTCGCGCAGGTCTTTGAAACTGTCCAGCAAAAGCACCTTGCCGGGCTGGCAGCGCCGGGTGTTCATCTTCATGGCGCGCAATGCCGCCGGAGCGTCGGACTACTTCCACATCCCCGCAGGGCGCGTGGTTGAGATTGGTACGCAGGTGAACATCTAACGCTTTTAGCCCAAATGCAGCCCGGTGTTGGCATCCGGCCAATCCGATCATCCCGCTTCAGATCTGGTCGATCCGTGAACACAGCGTTTGGGTCAATGCCCCCGCTTTCGTGGCCACGAACATCGACGTCTCGGTGCTGTCATGGGATTTCGTCAGGTCTCGAATGGAAACTTCGGTCATTTGGACCCGGGGGTTTTGGGATTAATGCAGCACAACGACCTTGCTCAGATGCCGGGGCACTTCCGAATTGATGCCCTTCGCCAGCGCCACCATCTCACCCAACATCTGCAAAGCTGGCAGGCAGGCGAGCGCATTGGCCTCATCCGACAGCCCCAAACCTTGGCCCAGATCAATCCGCAGATCCCCCGGCCCGTTGAAGCCGATCACCACCGCGCCCTTGGCTTGCAATTCGGCGACCAAAGCGGCTTCCTCTGCCGCCGTCGTCACCGAATACAGCATCACCACCACTGACTTATCGTCGATCAACGACACCGGGCCATGGCGATACTCCATCGGATGAAATGCCTGAGAATAAGAAATGCTCATCTCTTGCAGCTTCAAACACCCCTCCGTCGCCGTGCCATAATTCGGCCCCGCACCCAGATAGACGAAATGACTGCGCCCGTGCAGCAGGCCCACAATCCCCGCCTCAAGGCTGGCCATAGCCGCTGCCGCTTGCAGAGGGATCGTCTGGTGCAACGCCACCCCGGCCATGCGCAGGCCCGCCAGCAGCATCAGGCTGGCTGAAACCGACATCACGATGCCCTCTTGCGGATCGGTCGGCAGATACAGCGCCTGATCCGCCGCCAGCAGGATGGTGGACTCCGGCTCACACGACACCGCCAAAGTGCGCCAACCCCGCGCGCGGCTCGCCTCAATCGCCTGCACGGTTTCCGAAGTGGTGCCAGAGCGCGACAGCCCGATCACCAGAACGCCGTCAGTATTGGCCAAATAGCACTCCGGCCTGCGCGCCCATTCGGCCCCCGGCACCGCCAGCGCCACCTGCCCCTGCGCGTTGAACGCACAAGCGATCACCTGCGCGAGATAATAAGACGTGCCGCAGCCCGTGATCACCACCGTCGTGGCTTTCACTGCCGGCAATTCTTGCAGCAAAGCGGCGGTCCAGTAGGGGAACTGACGGCGGATGACGGTTTCGGTGATGGTCGCAGACATGGTTTTCACTTTCCTTGCAGAGAATTCTGTCCCGACCACGATGATCAGGCCTTCGGCAGCAGGTGGTGTTTTTATCATCCGCCTCGTTCAGGGTCCCTTACTGGGGCGTTGCGTTTTTGATCAGTTCCGCCTGAAGTGCCGCGATAAACGCCGGCCCAGTGTCCCATCCCGCTGCCTTGGCCGCCGCCAAAGCTGCGCCGCCGACCGGGGGCAAAACCGGCGGCACGGGTGGCCCCAGCGCAGCGGTCAACCCCGCCATCACCGTGGCGTCCTGCATCACACCGCCCGCAAAGCTCCAGCGCAGCGGCGCATCCAACCCCGCGAGCCGTCCCGCCGCCCGCCCCGCCAGCGCCAGATGCCGGGCGGCCTCGGTCATCAAATCTGTGGCTTCATCCACACCCGCCTGCGCCAAGCGCGACACAAAAGCCGCGACCGAGGCCACCCCGGCCCGTGTATTCTTGCCATAGGTCCAGCCCAGCAAATCCTCGGTGGCCACGCCCATCTCGCGCAGCAGGCCATGCGCGAAGCCCGAGGGCGGTTTGCGGCCATCGAGATGCTGGCTCGCCAGCCCCAAAGCCGCCCGTCCGATCCAATGCGCCGAGCCTTCATCGCCAAACAGATGCCCCCAGCCCCCCACCCGGTGCGTGCCCAAAGGCCCACGCGCCCAAGCCATCGAGCCTGTGCCCGCCAGCACCAAAACCCCGTCCTCGCCAGCCAAAGCCCCGTGAAACGCCACCGCGACATCGTTCAGCACCACGGCTTGCGGCCCGAACAGATCAGCCACAACCACCCGTTGCAGCGCAGAAGCCGTCGCAATCTCGCCGTGGCAGGGCAGCCCCAGAACCGCGCCCGAAACGGGTCCCAACTCTGCCGCCAACAGGCCCAGTCGCCTCTGCCAGCCTTCATCCGCCATCGGATCCAACCCTTCGGCCCTTGCCCGCGCCAACACCCGGCCGGCGCGGTTGATCACAACGGCCTCGGTCTTGCTGCCGCCGCTGTCCAGTCCGAGGAGCCGATCCATCACGCGACCTCCGCCACGGTCACGGCACAGCCCAAACCCGCCAGCACATCGCGCCAGCCAACACTCAGCCGCGCATCGGTCAGCAGCCGCATCCCCGCGCCCAGATGTGCAACGCCATAAGTCAGTTGCGGGCCGAACTTATCCGCATCCGCCACGATCACCGGGGCCTTGCTGCGCGTCAGCATCAACGCATTGATCCGCGCCTCATGTTCATCGCGACTGGAAACTTCGCCGTGATCCGAAATACCGCCCGCCCCCAGAAACAACTGGTCAAACCACAGCTTTTCCAACGCCGCTTCTGCCAAAGGCCCCACCATCGACGCATTTTGCCGCCGCAAACTGCCGCCCAGCAGGGTCACGCCAATCTCGGACACCGGCATCAGCACCTGTGCAACGGGCAAGCAATTCGTGAACACCCGCAAGGGGATAGGGTTCAGCCGCAAGCGCCGTGCCAGTTGCAGCACCGTGGTTCCGGCATCCAGAAACACCGAGGTTTCCGGGCGCAACATCTGATACGCCGCCTCGCCAATCGCACGCTTGGCGGGCAGGTTGATCTGCTCGCGGCTCTCAAACGCCACCTCAACGCCCGAGGATTCGGCAATCTGCGCCCCGCCATGGGTGCGCAAAATCTGCCCCTCGGCCTCCAGCGTCAGCAGATCACGCCGCACCGTCGGCTCTGACGCGCCCACCGCCACCGCGATCTCGGCAATCGAGCTATAGCCCTTGGCGAAAAGGTGCTGCCGGATGGCGGTGGCGCGATCAATCTTCATGGTGGTCCTGTTTTCCGGTATATCGCTATAGAAGGATCATAAATAATCACTGTCAATCATCATCGTGATCATTTATGATTTTTATAGCGATGCATCCCATAATTTTGATCAAAAAGGATCGACCTGCAATGTCCACCGCCGCTCTGCTTGCCCTCGCGCCCGCCCGGAAATCCGGCCAAGCGCTTGGCATCCCGTCGATTTGCTCGGCGCATCCGGTGGTGATCGCCGCCAGCTTCGCACTGGGCCGGGCGCGCGGCACCCCGGTGTTGATCGAGGCGACCTGCAATCAGGTCAACCATGAGGGCGGCTATACCGGCATGACGCCCGCCGATTTTCGTCGTTTCGTGCTGGGACTCGCGCAGGATGAGGGCTTTGATCCGGTAAACCTGATCCTTGGCGGCGATCATCTGGGGCCAAATCCCTGGACAGCCTTGCCCGCCACTGACGCAATGGCCAAGGCCTGCGATATGGTCGCGGCCTATGCGCAGGCGGGGTTTGGCAAGATCCATCTCGACGCCAGCATGGCCTGCTTGGGCGACCCCACCCCGCTGCCCGACGCCACCATCGCCAGCCGCAACGCCCAACTCGCCGCTGTGGCCGAGGCGCATAGCCCGACGCCTCCGGTCTATATCATCGGCACCGAAGTCCCGGTTCCCGGTGGTGCTTGGGAAGAGGTTGAGGGCCTGACCCCAACCTCACCCGAAGCCGCCCTCGCCACAGCCACGCTGCAACGCGAGGCCTTCAAAGCCGCAGGCGTCGAGGCCGCCTTCGCGCGCGTCGTGGGGTTGGTCGTGCAGCCCGGTGTCGAGTTTGGCAATGAAAACGTCGTCGCCTACAACCGCCCCGCCGCTCGCGCTCTGGTCGCCTGCCTGCCCGAATTGCCGATGCTGTTTGAGGCCCATTCGACCGATTACCAGACTCCACAGGCGCTGGCTGATCTGGTGCAAGACGGCTTCGGCATCCTGAAAGTCGGCCCCGGCCTGACCTTTGCCTTGCGCGAGGCGCTCTATGGCCTTGATCATATCGCCGACGTGCTGTTCCCCGACCACACGCCCCTGCGCGCGACGATGGAGGCTTTGATGCAGCAAAAGCCGCAGCATTGGGCGAAATACTACCACGGCACCCCGCTGCACCAGCATCTGCAACGCCACTACAGCTATTCCGACCGCATCCGCTATTACTGGACCGATCCGGTGGCGCGTGCCGCTGTCGCCGATCTGATGGCGCTGTTTGGCGAAGTAAACATCCCCGAGCCGCTGATCTCGCAGCATCTTGGCGCGGCCTATCCCGCAGTGATGACAGGTCAAACCGCCAAAACCGCCCCCGCCCTGCTGCGCGCTGCCGTCACCCGCGCGCTGACACCGTATTTCGACGCCTGCTATGGGGCGGACTGAGCCGCCAAAGCGGCTGCCACCAGCAAAACGAAACCTGATTTCTGGATTTGCTGGTGGCGAGAGAGAGACTTGAACTCTCGACCCCACGATTATGAGTCGTGTGCTCTAACCAACTGAGCTACCTCGCCACTGGCGCGGTGAGTAGTTTGGGGGGCGGGGGGCGTCAAGGGGTATTCTGGGGCAAAGCGTGGATTTTGGCGGGCCGCGCGCGGAAAAACCGCCGGGCGCTTGGCGCACAGCAAACCGTCCAATCGGCGGATCGGCCCTCCCGGCTCTCGCGCAAATTTCCCTTAGATTGCCGCTTCTTCCGGCACCGCATGTGCCACCCGAGGCCGTCCCGAAGCCGTCACCGAAATTGTCGCCTCGACAAACATCGGCTGGCCTTCCACCGAAGCAGAGCGCAGATCGCGCGCGGTGGTGATGCGCAAATCCTCCGCCCCGGCGTGTTTGGCGCGGCGCACCGCTTCCAGCGTCAGCGCGGCTTCGGTGGCTTGCATCGCGGCTTCCGGGTCTGCGAAGGTCTGCAAGCCTTCCGGCAGATGCGCGGTAAAGCGGCCCACGCCAGGGCTGGTGACAATCGCCGTGGCGCGCTGGCTGACTTGGCCGACAACTGCGCCGATGGCATTGGCGACGCCTGCATGCTCCGGCAGGATCATCTCACAGCCCAACCGCTTGCCCACTGCGCCGTAATAATATGGTGCCGAGGCACCAAGACCGATCACCGGGACCCCCAGCCGTGCGGTGAATTCGATCACGCCGCGATGCCGCCCCAAAGCCGCCCGCGTCAAGGCGTGCCGCGCCAGCACCTCCGGGCTTTCGCCGGCAAAACCGGGGTCTTCATCGAAGGCCGCTTCCAACAGGCATTCCACCGTCTGCGTGGTCAACTGATCGACGATGCCCTGCGCCAAAACTGCGGCATCGGTCGAGAACCGCTCGCCCGAGCCATTGCGCCTGCGCCCCAGCAGTTCCACCGCCTTCGCCGCAGCTTCAGCATCCCAAGCCTCCAGCCCGCCGAGAACATGGCTGGCATCCGAGGGTGTCACCCCCGCCATCATCACCAAACCGCGTGCCACCAACCGCTCCAGCGCCGCAATCTCCAACCGGGTCGTCAACACCTGCGCCATTGGCATCGGCTGCGTGATCCGCTCCAGCACCGTCAATTCGCGGGCAGATAGCCCCCCGGTCTGCCCCGCCATCGGCACCACAAACCGCCCGTCCATCTCGCCCGCTTTGTCCGAGGACAAAGCCTTGTCCAAAGCCGCATGCACCATCGCGCCATGCTCGGAGGCCAGCAGCGACACCGGGATCAGGCGGCGCGGGCCAAGCCGCATCCCGCCCGTCAGGCCTTCGGTGATCAAATGCACCTCGGAATCGCCGCCAAGGCCTGAGGTCCGCATCGCCACCGCTTCGACCATGGTGCGGAAACCGCCGACCCGCGCGCCCTGCGGGTCAATCTCGGGCAACCCGTCACGCAGCAGCGCCACATCGGTGGTGGTGCCGCCAATATCCGACACCAGCGCATCTTTCGCGCCCGTCAGCCAACGTGCGCCAACAATAGACGCCGCAGGGCCAGAAAGGATCGTCTCAATCGGACGCTCCCGCACCATCGCCGCCGAGATCAGCGCGCCATCGCCACGCACCACCATCAAGGGGGCTGTGATGCCAATTTCCGCCAGATGCCGCTCACAAGCCGCCACCAGCCGATCAATCATCCCGATCAGCCGCGCATTCAGCACCGCCGTCAACGCCCGCTTCGGCCCGTTCAACTGCGCCGACAACTCATGTGAGCAGGTCACCGGCCGCCCCGTCACCGCCCGGATCAGATCGCGGATGGCAATTTCATGCGCCGGATTGCGGGTGGCAAAGCGCGCGGCGACGGCAAAGCCCATCACCTGCGGACCAAGCGCGCGCAACTGCGCCTCCAAAGCGGCCAAATCCAACGCGGTCACCTGCACGCCCGCATGGCTATGCCCGCCCGCGATCTTCACCACCGGATCGCCCTTCAACGCCTCAATCAGCCCGCCGCGCTCCAGATCACCCTCGTCAAAGCCGACGAAGATCAGCGCCACCCGGCCGCCCTGCCCCTCAACCAAAGCATTGGTCGCCAAGGTTGTCGACAGCGACACCAAGGCCACATCCGCCGCTGCCACCCCCGATTGCGCCAAAGCCGCGTCCACCGCCCGGCCAATCCCCAAGGCCAAATCCGCCCGCGTGGTCAGCGATTTTGCCTTGCCGATCACCAGATCAGCCGCCTCATCGACGATCACCGCATCGGTGTAGGTGCCACCGGTATCCACGCCCAGAAAATGCGCCATCTGTCTTCCCGTTTGATTTCCGCCCAAGCGTTAGCGGGCGCGCGGGGCGAAGTCAGCCCTCTGCGCGACCTTTTCGGCCCATTCGCGGCAAAACCGGCTTGCGCTTGCGCCGTGACGCCACCGGAATCCCCTCGGCCTCACGGTATTTCGCCACCGTGCGACGCGCGATGGTGACGCCGGTATCAATCGCCAAGGCCATCGCCAAGGCCGCATCCGACAAAGGCCGCGCCGAATTTTCCGCCGCCACCAGCCGCGCCAGCCGCCCCCGCATCGCAGCCCCCGAGATCAGCGGCTGGCCATTGCCACCCAGCGCGCTGCTGAACATCTGCCGCAGCCACCAAGTGCCGCGCGGGCTGTCCAAACTGGCCCCCGCCACCACCCGGCTGATCGTGCTTTCATGAAACCCCAAAGCTTCGGCCAGATCGGCCATGCTCATCGGCGCGAGGCCAATAGGCCCCAGCCGGATCGCCTCTTGCTGACGCGCCAAAATCTCACGCCCCACAAGCAACAGCGTCGCATTGCGCGCCTCCACCATCCGCTCCAACGCCTTGGCCTGCGACAGCCGCTCTGCCGAGCCTGCTTCTGATTTCTCCACCCGCAGCGTCGGCAAAGCCGAGCGGTTCAGCGCAATGCTCCAGCCCGTCGCCGTCGCCTTCACCACCAGATCAGGCTCACGCGATTGCGCCGCCGAAATGCTGGCAAACTCCGCCCCCGGCTTGGGATTCATCGCGCGGATCACCCGAAATCGTTGCAACACCGCCGCTTCCGAGATGTGACAGGCCTTCGCCAACCGCGCCAGATCGCCCGAGGCCAGCAGATCCAGATGGGCCAGCACCGCCGCCATCTCTTTGTCCAGCGCCCCCGCTTCAATCGCCTGCAACCGCAGGCACTCCGCCAGATTGCGCGCGAAAATCCCTGTCGGTTCAAACTGTTGCAAGCGGTGCAGTACGGCTTCGACCTCGGCCAGCGTGGTGCGGGTTTCGGCCACCACAAGGCTCAGCTCCGCACCCAGCCAGCCCGAAGGCTCCAGCACCTCGGCCAGCGCCACGGCGATCCGCTGTTCCCTTGGCCCAAGGTTCAGCGCCTCAATCGCGCCCATCACATGCGCGATCAAACTCGGGCTGGTGTCGGCGGTTTCCGCCGCAAGGCCCAAACCGCCGCCGCCCGCCCCCAACACCCCCGCCCAGCGCGGCAGCCAATCGTGCAAACCGGGCTGCGGCGGCGGTTCCAGCCGCAGATGCGGGTTCTCGGCCGCCTGCTCCTCCAGATAGCGCGTCAGCCCCGCCGCATCGGTGCGCAAAATCGCGATCGAGGCTTGCAGGCTGGCGTTCAGCTCAAGCCGCTGGGTCTGCGTCAGGCCAAGGCGCTGCTGGGGTGATCTCATGGCGCAAGGCTAGCCGCAGCCGTCCCGCCGCGCAACCGCCAGCAGAAGCGCTGCTCCCGTTCACCCCTCTCCGGTCCTCGCCTCGTTCATATTGGTGCAAATATCCCCGCCAGAGGCTCCCCAGCCATCCCCCGCTTCCCCCAATGCCCCAATCGCGCTCCCAATTTCATCTTGGCACAAATACTCCCGCCCGAGGCTCTCCCAAACCAAAGCCTCAAACCACAGCCGAGATAAAACAGTGCCCATCCCCCCTTTCACCAGGCATGGCCTTTCCAACCCCACCCCGCTACCACTGACCCAAACACCCGAGAGCCCGATGCACAGCGATTTTCCCATCCTGAAAGATTTGGTGCTGGTCGGCGGCGGTCACGCCCATGCTCTTGTCGCCCGGATGTGGGCGATGAATCCCTTGCCCGGCGTGCGGCTGACCCTGATCAACCCCGCCCCCGTAGCACCCTATACCGGCATGCTGCCCGGCCTGGTCGCGGGCCATTATGCCCCGGATGAGATCATGATCGACCTTGTCCGCCTCGCCCGGTTTGCAGGGGCCCGGCTGATCCTCGATCACGTCACCGGGATTGACCGCGATACCCGTCGCCTGCATCTCGCGAGCCGCCCGCCGATCTCTTACGATCTGTGCAGCCTCGACATCGGCATCACCTCCGATCTGCCAAACCTGCCCGGTTTCACCGAATTCGCCCATGCCGCCAAACCCTTGGGCGATTTCGCGACCGAATGGGAAACCTTCGTCGCCTGCGCCCTACCCAACCCCCAGATCACCGTGATCGGCGCAGGCGTCGGCGGCGTTGAACTGGCGCTGGCCTGCAAACACCGCCTGCCCCGCGCCGCAGTCACCCTGCTGGAGCAGGGCCCCACCGCCCTGCCCGGCCTCGGCCATGGCGCACGCAGCGCCCTGCTGACCCACCTTACCCGCGCCCAAATCACCCTGCTCACCGATGCCCAACCCACGGAAATCGCACCAACCGCCGTCACCCTCAGCAATGGCGCGCTGCTGCACTCCGACTTCACCCTTTCGGTCGCAGGCAGCCGCCCGCACGCATGGCTCACGCAAACCGGCCTTGCGCTGCACGACGGCTTCCTCACCGTTGCGGACACTCTACAAACCTCCGACCCCACCATCTTCGCAGCCGGAGACTGCGCCCACCTCGGCTTCGCCCCGCGCCCAAAAGCCGGAGTCTACGCCGTCCGCGCCGCCCCGATCCTGCTGCACAACCTGCGCGCCAGCCTGTTCAATCAACCGCTGAAAGCCTTCAAACCACAGCGCGATTATCTCAAACTGATCTCCACCGGCCACAAAGCCGCCGTCGCCGACAAATGGGGCCTGCCCCTGAACGGCGCATGGCTGTGGCGCTGGAAAGACCGCATCGACCGCAAATTCATGGCGAAATTCGCGACCTATCCCGCGATGCCGCACCCGATCCCAAACCCCGTCCTCCCCGGCCTGATCGACGCCATGGGCGACAAACCGCTCTGCGGCGGTTGCGGCGCGAAACTCGGCGCAGCCAACCTCACCACCGCCCTGGCCACCCTGCCAAAACCGCAACGCCCCGAGGTTGTCTCCGGCCCCGGCGACGATGCCGCCATACTTTCAACCCCCAGTGGCGTGCAAGTCATCACTACAGACCACCTGCGCGCCTTCACCCATGACCCCCGCCTGATGGCCCGCATCGCCGCAATCCACGCTTTGGGCGATGTCTGGGCAATGGGAGCCAACCCACAAGTGACCCTCGCCCAAATCACCCTGCCGCGCCTGTCCCCCGAAAAATCCGCAGAGATGCTGGCCGAAATCATGACTGCCGCCGCAGAGGTCTTCCGCGAAGCCGGGGCCGATATCGTCGGCGGCCACACCTCGATCGGGTCCGAACTCACCATCGGCTTCACCGTCACCGGCCTCGCTGCGCGCGCCATCACCAAAGGCGGCGCAAAGCCCGGCGACAAACTGATCCTCACCAAACCCATCGGCTCTGGCACCATTATGGCGGCTGAGATGGCGATGGCCGAAACCCCCGGCTTGATCCTCGGCGAAGCCGTCGCCCGCGCCCTGCACCACATGAGCCAACCCAACGGCCCCGCCGCCGCACGCCTCGCCCCCCATGCCCATGCGATGACCGATGTGACAGGCTTCGGCCTCGCAGGCCATCTCCTGGAAATCCTCGACGCCTCCAACACCGCCGCCACCCTGCATGCCGATGCGATCCCAACCCTGCCCGGAGCCTTGATGCTCGCAGCAGCAGGCCAAGCCTCCAGCCTCGCCCCTGCCAACCGCGCCGCCACCATAGGCCGCGTCACAGGCCCAGACTCCGCGCTGAAAACCCTGCTCTACGATCCGCAAACCGCCGGAGGCCTGCTCGCCGCCGTCCCCGCTTACATCGCCGAAACCCTGCTGAACGCCATCCCCGGCGCCGTCCTGATCGGCGAAATCACTGCAGACCCGCCACGCATAACCCTAACCTAAATCATTTCACATTGGCTTAAATATCCCCGCCGGAGGCACCTTTGCCCCCACACAGGCGCTCCGTTAAATCACTGCCCGTACCGCCTCTGCCACCCGATCCGCCAACTGCGCCAGATCATCCGGCCCCAGTCCTGCCGCCTGAACCTCGACACCCCGAGTCGCCATCCGCGCCCGGTGCTTGTCATAGCGGGGGTCATAGTGATGCTGCATCAACCCGGCGGCCAGATCGATAAACGCCCCCGCCCCGGCCATCGCCTGCCACGCCTCAATCCGCTCGGCGGCATGCAAGGGGCGCAACCGCTCGACCAGCCGCACCAGCCGCGCGCCATCCGCCACCATGTCGCCGTAAGCCTGCACCAGATACCCGGCCCGCGCCGCCACCTCTGCCACAATCGCCACCCTTGGCGCCGTCCTCATCGCCTTCCAGATACCGGACGGCAAGCGACACTCGCCCACCTTCGCGCTTTCCGCTTCAATCACCACTGGCCGTGTTGGGTCCAACCGCGAGATCGCCATCGCCAAAGCACAATCAAACGCCTTCTGCGACGGCTGCACCCCGCGATGCCCGAACACCGAGCCACGATGGTTCGCCAAGCCCTCAAGGTCCAACACCTGCACGCCCCGCGCGGGCAGCATGTTCAACACCTCGGTCTTGGCCGACCCGGTATTGCCATCCAACACCACCACCGGGCAGGGAAACGGCGCGTCATAAAGCGCCTGCACCACCAGGGCCCGCCACGCCTTATAGCCGCCTGCAATCGTCTCCACCCGCCAACCGACTTGGGCGAGGATCAGCGCAAAAGAGCCAGAGCGTTGCCCGCCGCGCCAACAATAGACCAAGGGCCGCCAGCCCCCCGGTTTGTCGGCCAGGGGCCCCTGCAAATGCTTGGCCACGTTCTGCGCCACCAGTGCCGCGCCGACCTTGCGGGCGGTAAACGGGCTGACCTGCTTGTAAATCGTGCCGACCTTTGCCCGCTCCGCATCATCCAGCACCGGCAGCGAAATCGCCCCCGGCAGATGATCCTCGGCATATTCAGCGGGCGCGCGGGCGTCGATGATGTCATCAAAGCCATGTGCTGCAAGGTCAGTGAGTGAGGTCAGGGTGATTGCCATGCCCCTGCATAGCCGATCCCTCGCGTGGCGGAAAGCCGCCGCGCCACAAGCGCCCTCTAGCGGCTCACCCGAAGCTTTGGCTAAATCCCACCATGCGTAGTATCCTCTTATCCCTCCTCCTCGCCCTGCCCGCCGCCGCCCAAGACGCCCCGGCACTGATCAGCGCCGCCCGCGCGCAAGTCGGAGTCACCACGATCTATGACCCCAGTTACCAAACCCTCACCTTCCCCGGCGGCGATGTGGATCTCGCCCACGGTGTCTGCACCGATGTGATCATCCGCGCCCTGCGCACAGCTTGGGGCGTCGACCTGCAACTGGCCGTCAATCGCGATATGAAAGCGCATTTCTCGGCCTACCCGCAGCAATGGGGCCTGACATCCACCGACCGCAACATCGACCACCGCCGCGTGCCCAACCTGCAAACCCTGTTCACCCGGATCGGCGCAGCCCTGCCCATCTCCACCGACCCCGCCGACTACCGCCCCGGCGATGTGGTGACATGGCTGCTGCCCGGCAACCTGCCGCATATCGGCCTGATCTCGGATAGCAGGAGCGATGACGGCACCCGCCCACAGGTCCTGCACAACATCGGTGCTGGCGCGCAGGAAGAAGATCGCCTGTTCGACTCCCCCGTAACCGGCCACTACCGACTGAACCCTGAAGCGGTGGCGGAGCTGATCACGCTGGGACGTTAGCGGAAGAAGTCCTTCAACTTGGCGAGCGGGCTGACCTCCACCGCAGCCTCGGCTTTCACCGCCGCAACCGGAGCCGGCTTGACAGGCTTCTCCACACTTCCAGATGATCGCGGCGGAGCCACCCTCAGGGCCACTGCGTTCATGAAGCGCTGGCCGTCGCCCTCGGCCAAGGCTTGCGCGCCGTCGGAGATGCCGCGCAAGAGGTCGTCGAGCCAATCCTGATCAGCTTTCGCGAAATCATGCAGGACATAGGCGGCCACGGCATCTTTGTGGCCGGGGTGGCCGATGCCGAGGCGCACCCGGCCGTAGGCTTCACCCAGATGGGCGTGGATCGAGCGCAACCCGTTGTGGCCGGCATGGCCGCCGCCTTGTTTGACACGGACCTTACCGGGGGCGAGGTCTAGCTCGTCGTGGAACACGGTGATGTCGGCAAGGTCGATCTTGAAGAAATCCACCGCCGCGCGGACGGATTGGCCGGAGAGGTTCATGAAGGTTTCGGGTTTCAGCAGCACCAGCTTTTCAGACCCCAGCCGCCCTTCCGACACCAGCCCCTGATAGCCGCGCCGCCATGGGGAAAAGCCGTGATCCGCAGCAATCCGATCCACGGCCATGAAGCCGATATTGTGGCGGTTGCCCGCGTATTTCGCGCCGGGATTGCCGAGGCCTACAAAGAGTTTCATCGCGCCCCACCGATCTGCCGCTTGCCCGCTATAAATGCCCTTTGGGGGCCGGGGATGCAAGCCGGGGCGGGAGGTCCCAACTCGGGACCTTTTTTAAGTGTTTTACTTCAATAGGATGACTATGCCGTATTAAGAGAAAATTAACCTTTCACCGCATATCGCCGCCAGCCCCCGACTTGACTTGCCCCCCGCGGCCCTTCAGCTTGGCCCCAAGGCCAGCCCAGACGGCCAAACGGGAAAGACAAAACAGGCGTGCGGATTACAGCTTTAGCCTCGATGAGAAACGAAGGGCCGTTCATTGTCGAATGGGTCTGCTGGTATCGCATGCTGGGCTTTACCGATATCGTCGTCGTCACCAACAACTGCACCGACCATTCGCCGCAACTGCTGGACGCGCTGCAAGCCGCTGGCCTTGTGCATCACATCCGCCACGATCTGGAACCCGGCCAGCGCATCACCCGCGCCAAGCTGAACGCGGCAGCCAAACACAAGGCGGTGCGGCGCTGCAACTGGTTGATGATCTGCGATGTTGATGAGTTTCTGGTGATCCATCGCGGCGAAGGCCTGATCGGCGATCTGATTGATCTGAGCAAGGCTGAGCCTGCCTATCTGGGCATGTCGATCAACTGGCGGGTGTTTGGCACCTCAGGGCGGAAAAGCTTTGAAGACCGTCCGGTGCATCGCCAGTTCACCTATGCGCATGAGGCGACGCATCGCTCGTCGCGGTTTGTGAAGTCGATCTTCCGGTTGGTGAAGTTCTTCAGCCATCTGGGCGAGCACAGCCCGCGCGGCTTTGACTATGAGCGGGCTGCGCAAAAGCGCGGCAAGCCGGGGGGCATTTGGGTCAATCCCAACGGTGAGAAACTGCCGCACTGGGCACCGCAGGACACCCATCTGACGGTGATGCCCGAGGCGCTGGTCAGCCATGAGGTCGCCCAGATCAACCATTACATGCTGCGCTCGGCGGAAACCTATCGGCTGAAACGCGGCACGAAATCACCCGTGGCACTGGGCGACCGCTACCGCGCGCAATATTTCCGCACGGCGGATGCGGGGCGCACGATGGACATTTCCGCCTTCCGCTACGCGGCGCGGTTTGATGCCTTGTTTGAACAGGTGATGGCGCTACCCAATGTGGCGCGGTTGCACGCTTTATGCTGCGCCGATCATGTGAAAGCGATTGCCGAAAAGGCCGGCAAGCACGCCGAGGACGATCCAAGATATGCGGCGTTTCTGGCGCAGGCCGCCAGTCTTGCCGCAGTTGAGACGCAGGCCTCAAAGCCCGCGTGAGCAGGTTTTGCGCACCGCAAATGCGCCGGGTTCCGGCAATGGGCAATGCTGTTTTGAAGCGTGCCCTTGCGCGGTCCCGATCAGCCAAACCACGCCTGATTTATGCCCTGATCCCAGTGATTCACCACACCCGGCGCGCCCATACATGACATGTTGGCCACCCGCGCGCTGTAGAATTGCGCCCGCAATATTGCCTCGTATTTTGTGAAGTTTGGCGCAGCATGATTGTTCTCAACGCGCTCGAACTTCCACCCCCGTGCCACGTGCAAATGGTAGGTTCTCAGCCCCCCTATTGCATCGACATAATGCGGCCTTGGCGGGTCTGCCACACATTCCAGAAGTGTCTCGTACATCGTGGACACGCCGGCTGTGTTGAAGCGATTCATCGCCTGGGCATAAGCGCGGTCGGTGTTAAGCTGTAACGCCGTGCCCGCTGGGATACGGATACCATCCTTGTCCAAGGGGCGTGCCACTTTCAGAAAACTCGTATCGCTGTCCAACGCGTTCAGGATATGTTTGAAAGCAAACGCCTCTTCAAAACGGGGCGGTTGGCCGATGTTCTTCATAAATTTGTAATCAGTCGCGATGACCATGAACCTCTCCACGATATGCACAGAAATAATCATTCGGTTCGCAGGAATTGGCTCCGAGCATTTCATCCGAAATGGTGTCTGGTCAAGCTCTTTGAGGCGCGCGTGGCACTCGGGGGCGCGGCGGATTGCCAGCGCGGTGGTTTCGGCGCGCAGTGTCCTTATCTGGTCTTCAGGGCGCGTCAGGTTTTGTCACGAACACTCTGGCCGTGACGCTGTTCCAAACCGCCGTTCAAACGGCTGCACCAGGCTGCGACGTTTGAGTCCTGCTGATCTGCGGCTGCTTTGGCAAGCGGCAGGCGATGGCAAAAAGAAAAGGCGCAGAGGTTTCCCCCTGCGCCTCTGAGTTCAAACGCTCACAGGCTTACGCAGTGGCTTCTTCTTCAGCGACTTCCACATAACCCGCCGGAGCCGCCACGTTGGCGATCACGAAGTTACGGTCGATGCTGGCCTTGGTGCCTTCCGGCAGAACCACGTCATTGATGTGGATCACATCGCCGATGTTCTTGCCGGTCAGATCAACGGTGATGTGATCCGGGATATCGCCTGCCAGAACGTTCAGCTCGACGTCATTGCGCACAACGGTCAAGGTGCCGCCCTTTTTCAGACCGGGCGAGGCTTCATGGTTGATGAAGGTCACATGAATGAACAGGTTGATGCGGTTTTGGTCGGGCAGGGGCATCGGGTCGACAGGCGTCGGCAGGCCTGTGCACTCGTCACGCTGCACGGCGCGGCCGATCACATGCACGTCCGCGTGGCCTTCAACCTTCAGGTTGAACAGCGACGACAGGAAGCGGCCAGCTTTCAGGCGCTTCAGCAGGGCGTTGTAAGGGATCTTGATTGCAAGGGGGGCCACGTTATCGCCATAGACGATACCGGGAACGAAGCCATCACGACGTGATTGACGAGCGGCCCCCTTGCCTGTCCCCGTACGAACTTCGGCGTGAAGATCAAGGATCTCGCGTGCCATAGTGTTTCTCCATATATATATCCGCCAACGTTCAAGGGTGCATGGCGCGATCGCGGGCCTATAGCGGGGAATCACCGGGAAGGGAAGCCAGAATATCGGCAGCGGGTGGCGGCACTCTGGCGGCAGTGACGCGTTCGGTGTCGGGGGTAGGATAGTCTTTGCGGGCCGGGCGGGCTATCTCACCTGAACTTGCAGGAGAATTTTATGACCGCCCTCACCACGCTTCGCTTCGCCCGCCCCGCCGTGGCGGCATTTGCGGCGATGGGCGTGCTGTGGGGGTCTTTCGCCGCCGATCTGCCCGATATCAAGACCATGCTGGACATTGACGAGTCGCGCTTGGGCGCTTTGATGTTCATGACGCCGATTGCGGCGGTCTGCGCGATGCTGGTGGCGCCGCGTCTGGGCGTGGCTTTTGGGCGGCGAGCGATGCTGATTTCCTGCCTGTTGATGTGTGTGGCCTTCCTGCTGCCGGGACAGTTCAGCCATCTGATGCTGTTTCCGCTGGCGATGATGGCTTGTGGCGCGGGCACCGGGTTGACCGACGTGCTGATGAACGCGCGGGTGGCGACGATTGAGACGCAAAGCGGGCGGCCGCTGATGAACCTCTGCCATGCCGCTTACAGCTTTGGCTATGCCGGCGGGGCGATTGCCACCGGGGCCCTGCGCAGCGCGGGGTGGTCGCCGGCTTGGGTGTTGTGCAGCATGGCGCTGTTGGCCGGGCTGGTGGCGCTGGCGAGTTATGAGGCGGATGGCCGGATTGAGGGGCTTGCGCGGCCCAAGGGCAAGGGCGCGGCGCATCTGGGTCTGGTGCCGGTGATTGGCGGCGCGATGGTGCTGATTGCGTTCTTGACCGAGAATGCGGCGGAAAACTGGTCGGCGTTGCATATCGAAAAGAACTTGGGCGGCAGTCCGTCTGATGGCGCGATGGGGCCTGCGGTGATGGCGATCACCATGGGGGTGGCGCGGCTGTTCGGGCAAGGTCTGGCCAGCCGTATTCCGGCGGTATGGCTGCTGACCGGGGGGGCTGTGATCTCGGCGGCGGGGGCTTTGGGGGCGGCTTTGGCGATCACCCCCGCGATGGCCTATGCCGGGTTCATCGTGATGGGCATTGGATCCTCAGTGATCGCGCCGACGGTGTTTTCCTTGGTCGGCCAGTTGGCTGACCCCGCCGCCCGCGCCCGCGCGGTGGCACGGGCGACGCTGATCGGCTATTTCGGCTATTTCTTCGGCCCGCCCGCGATTGGCTTTATCGCCGGGCATTTCGGGCTGCGGTTCGCCTTTGTCTGCGCAGCGGTGATGCTGGCGGGCATCCCGGTGCTGGCAAGGGTGCTGTTGCGGCGGTAGGCGTGACGGGCCTAGCCGAAAAGATCGCCAAGCTCTGTCATCACCACCAGCCTTGCCGCCCCAATGAGGGTCAGCGAACCCGCGTCCCATGTGATCACCACATCCGAGGCTCCCCGAACGACACTAAGATCATTGCCCCCGGCAAGCCCCCGGAAATAGAGCGTGTCTATCGACTCATAATCGGCGATCACATCCGACCCGGTCGCCCAGCCTGCGTCAAACACAAAGATGTCGGCACCCGCCCCACCGGCCATAATATCGCGGCCCGCGCCACCGATCAGCACATCCCCCCCGTCGCCACCATTCATCCGATCCATACCATCGCCGCCAAAAATCGCATCATTGCCGATGGCCCCGATCAGAAAATCCGAGCCCGCCTCGCCATAAATCCGGTCATCGCCAACCCCTGCCAAGACGGTATCAGATCCCAGACCGGAATAGATCAAATCATGGCCGCCTTCCGCCGTGATGTAATCAGCGGCCTGACCGCCAAAGAGCGCGTCGTCTCCTGCTCCACCGCTGAGGGTGTCGTTTTCAATGCCCCCAAAAATCAGATCCATGCCGTCTCCGCCATAGATAAGGTCGTCATTCTGTTCGCCGTAAATGGTGTCTGATCCGGTGCCGCCAAGAATAAGGTCGTTGCCGCCGCCGCCCCAAAGCCCGTCAGTGCCGCCTTCTCCCCGCAACGTGTCATTCCCGGAAGATGCTATGATACGGTCGCCAAATGCAGTTGCGACAATTTGCATCCGCTCAAAATTCAAGGCGTTCATCACGTTGTAGTTGTATGGCGTCGTGTGCATGGTGCCATATCCGGCACGCACATCCAACCAACTGGTCAGGTTTGAGAAATCGACTGCAAGTATGTCCTCACCATCACCGGCATCAATAAAGAAAGACGTTACAGCTTTCAAACTTACGATATCGTTGTAAGCCGTCAAAGTTGCCGTGATACTCTCGACGCTTAACCACATATTACCGACGCCTTGCGCGGTCAGAGTCACTCCGGCGTCAAGGTCGGCGTAGTTTGCCAACACTTCATCTTGGCCAGTGCCGCCATCTACACGATCATCCAAGTTGATACCATAGATGTGGTCGTCACCCGCACCGCCATAAATAGTGTCCCGCGCCCCATTTGCCGTGGAGAAGACGTCAGTGTCATCCCCGCCGTATAGCAGATTCTGGCCAAGCCCTGCTACAAAGTTATCCCATCCGCCATTGCCGTAAAGGGTATCATTTCCGGCACCCATCTTAAAGTCGTCACGATAGGCAGACCCTTTGATCGCGTAAATTTCCCAGTTCTTGACATCGTAGCTATCTCCACCTCCGCCACCATTCGCTTCGTCATATTCATCGACCCCGTCAAACACGTTATTTTCAAAGCTATACACGGTTCTCAATGCCGTTGAGCTTGAGTAGTCCAGGATGAGCGTATCAGTTCCGCCTGATCCATTCAGGTTGGATGCCAGTCGTCCCGTAGATACGACATCATCAAAGTTGGTCAGCTTTCCGCCAATTGCTTCGATGTTGCTCAGGTGGCCCATATTAACGCCAATCGCGATATTTACGCCTGAAGTCTCGGCCGAGAGATCGAGAACCGCGATATCGTAATTGCCGCCCCCGTCCAATGTATCATTGAGCGTAACGCCCAAGATAAGATCCCTGCCAGATCCGGCTGAAACCAGATAAGCCCCATCGCGGAGGAAAATCGTATCAGCCCCCGCCCCACTGGAAATTGTATCATTGGAATTTGTGGTTCCAATCGTGTCGTTGCCGCTACTTCCAATGAAATTCAGGCGCTCAAATTCTGTTGGTTCAATCGTCACGGGGCCGAACGGCATGGTTATTGGTCGGCTGTCATAAACCATGTTTATATAGATTGGTGCCAGACCCGTGCGATCAACAATAAGCAGATCATCCCCTGCACCCCCACTCAACTTTGCAGGAGTCTCGGTTACAGTGAAAACATCGTCAAAATGTGTCAGCTTTAGCTCGTAACTTTCAAATCCTGTCCAATTTGATGACTGGAGCAGCTGAGTCATGCTGCCGTTAAAGCCAGTTGTAGACAAACTCAAATCCGCAGCCAGTGTATCTTCACCCATTCCGCCATCGGCGATATCATTGAAGCCGATATTGAAGAATAAGTCATTTCCTGAACCGCCATAAAGCGAATCTGGCATGTCATCCAAGGTATGGCTGATAAAATCACCCCACCGCCACCATAAATAAGATTGGCACCCGCACCGCCATATAGCGCATTCCAAGTATTGCCACCAACCAGCGTATCATTGCCATCGCCAGTGCTGATACTGACCGGAATTGTGTCGGAGGCGCGGAAGTGAACACGCTCAATACCCGTCACCGTAAAATTGGTCCAGACCAAACCCGAAATTGGGTCCAACGGATCGTAATGCGCGATGATGGACGGGTTTGTGGCGGATGAAGTGACCACCAGTTCCAGAGAATAAACCTTATCACTCTGATATTTATCTAGAGCCCTGTAGTCCAAGAAAAGCAAATCATTGCCCGCAAGCCCATCCAAATCGCTGAGCAAGGCACCCGCGTTTATCGTATCATTCCCAGAGGTAACGACAATCGCAGGCTCTGTCGTAGGTTCTGTAATACCACCCATGGCAGCAATCCTCTCACCATTTCACACATTCGACATGATTGAGAATTGCACTCTGCAACCAGCGAAACCACGGTGTCAGGTGACGTAATCGCACCGATTGGGTCAAGCGCAAATGCGCCGTTACGCCCAGTTCCCCTCAAAATCCTGCGGTACCAGCACATGCTCGCGGCCAATGTCGCGGGCTTGCTGCACGCCACACAGCGCCATCGAAATGTCGAGTTCCTTCTGGATCACCTCCAGCGCCTTGGTCACTCCCGCCTGCCCCATCGCCCCCAAGCCATAGATGAAACTGCGGCCGATGAAGGTGGATTTCGCGCCCAAGGCGAGGGCTTTTAGAACGTCTTGGCCAGAGCGGATGCCGCTGTCCATGTAGACCTCGGTCTGATCGCCCACCGCTTTCACAATCGAGGGCAGCACGCGGATCGACGACAAAGCCCCGTCCAGCTGCCGCCCGCCGTGGTTCGAGACGATCATGGCATCGGCGCCGACATCCGCCGCCAAACGCGCGTCGTCGGCATCCAAGATCCCCTTCAGGATCAGCTTGCCGCCCCATTGGTCGCGGATGCGTTTGACCTTGCCCCAGTCGAGCATCGGATCGAATTGCTCATTCGTCCATTTCGTCAGATCGGCCAGATCGGTGACCCCCTTCACATGGCCGACAATGTTGCGGAAGGTGCGGCGCGGCGTTTGCAGCATAGCCAGCGACCAGGCCGGTTTGGTGGCCATGTTGAGGATGTTCGGAAGCGTCAGCTTGGGCGGGCTGGTCAGGCCGTTTTTCAGATCCTTATGGCGCTGGCCGAGAATTTGCAGATCCAGCGTCAGCACCAAAGTCGAGCATTTCGCCGCCCGGGCGCGTTCAATGATGGCATCGACGAAATCTTCGTCTTTCATCACATAAAGCTGAAACCAAAACGGAGTGGGGGAATGTGCGGCAATGTCCT